>RZZS01000110.1 GCA_009929775.1 Alphaproteobacteria bacterium | reverse complement strand
GAGGGTTGCGTTGTAACGCTCGCAGTCCCGTTCGATTTGCGCGTTCTCGTTTCCCGTCAACAGAAACACCGGGATGTCGAGATGAAGCTCCGTCCTCGCTATTGCGAGGATCTCCGTTCCTGTTGTGTGCGGCATCCGCTGATCAAGAACAATGACATCATAAGCTATCGCCTTTGTTTTGAGTAGCGTCAGCGCTTGCGCGCCATCGGCGCACTCATCGACCTGGAAGCCGGCTTCCTGCATGAAGATCACCAGCGGGCGACGAATGATCCCTTCGTCTTCCGCGATCAGAACACGCAGTGGAGGCGCAGGCGCGAACTCCTCCGTTGGTGGCGGAACGTCGAGCGGTGGGCGATGGGGGTTCGCCTGTTCCTGCGCCAGAAAAGGTGACTGCGGTATGAGGACATCGAACGTCGCGCCGTGTCCACGCGTACTGCGCACATGGATGGATCCACCCATGGCGCTGACGATGTTGCGCGTGAGCCAGAGTCCGATTCCGACGCCTTGGTCGACAGCCCCTTTCGGCGGTTCGCCTTGAAAGAACGGCTCGAAAATCTGATCAATGTGCTCAGGAAGAATCCCGATGCCGTTGTCGGTGACCTGGATGCGCAGCATGCCGGGCTCCGCATCGGGCTGGATAGACAGCGACAGGGTGCCTTCGACGGTGAACTTATCGGCATTGCGAAGGAGGTTGAAGACGACTTGGAGGAGTCGCGTACGGTCGCACTCGATCTCGGGGAGTTCGCCGTGCTCTTGCACGCACAGGCGATTCTTCCCGGAGAGGGTCGGGGCGATCGTGGCAAGCGCCTCTTTGAGAAAGGCGTCCAGGCAAAAGCGCGTGTAGTTGAGGTTGACGGACTCCTTGGCCTGTAGTCTCGAGACATCGAGGAGCTGCTCGATGAGATCCAGAAGATGCGAGGACGCTTGGTTGATGACCTTGATGTTGTCGGCATCCTGAAGCGGTGTCTGCGCGTTCTCCATGAGTCGCGTGTGCAGGATGATCGCTTGCAGCGGTGTGCGCAGCTCGTGACTGACATTGGCGATGAACAGCGTCTTTTCGCGACTCGCAGACAGCACTTGGTCGAGCGTATCGGTGAGCTCGCGCGTGCGCTGATCGACCATCGTCTGGAGTCCGTCGGCGTACTCGAGAAGGCGCTCCGTGTCGGTCTCGATGCGCTTGCGCATCGTTTGAACCGCATCCCGAATGACATGCACTTCGATCGGTGCGCGCGCAGCGATAAGGGGAGGGTCACCTTCGGCATCCGTGTCCCGGAGAAACCCCGCAATGTCGGCGAGCGGTTGGAGCAGGCGCATGGAGACACGCACCATCGCGACCGACATGAGCAAGGTCAAGACGACGATCGGAATGGCGGCATCTCGTGCCGTCGCGGCGCTGGTTTTGAGGGCGCGCTCCATGGAGACCGTCAGAATGAGCTCACCGATCGGCTCGGTGCGTTCTTGGTCGACGCTCGGCGGGGAGGACGCTCCCGCGCTCACCTGGATGGCCAGTGTTTCGGTGACGCGCGCGCTCAGTGTCCCCGCCTGGCAGGCCGAGGCGAGGCGCGTGGCGTCGGCGGCGACGATCTCCACGCAATGCACATCCGGAAATCGGGTGATTCTGCGTGCGAGGATGAGGGCGTCTTCGCTGGACTTCACGAGCAGCGGATAGACCGCTTCGTCGGCGAACACGTTGAGCATCTCCGATGCGCTGGAAATGACGTGCTTGCGCGCTTCGGCGACCGAGGAGTAGTAAACGATCGGTGGGGCGAGAACCCCGATCATGACGCTTACCGCAAGAAGAGCGATCAGCAACAAGCGCAGGAAAGGTTGTCGCCTCACCTTGCGCTCATTGGTAGACATAGTCGTAGAGACCCTCCTGGGAGGGCTTGATCGAGATGCCGAGCGCCCCGGCGGTGCGTCGATTGATGACGCGTTTCGGATCGTCTGCATACGCCAGGCCGGAGCCTGGATCTCGCCACTGATTCAAAGCCAGGCGCGCGACGTTGCCGTAGTCATGGAAGAATCCGATCAGGACGCCTCGCTTGACGTAGTCGGCCTCCTCGGCGATCACAGGGATGGACTGGGACCAGCTCAAGCGCACGATATTCGGGATCAGGACGTCGTCGCTGAGACTGATGACGCCGCGATGAAACCACACGGCATGCTGTGCCGGATCACGTAAAAAGCGCTCGACCGCTTTGGCGGCCTCCGCGAGCGTGTCGACGGGGGTGTTGTAGACCGTCATGCCGCACTCGGAGGCGGATTTGCGAAGATGCTCGAAGAAATAGCCCGGAACGTTCGTGCGGTGAACAAACTGAAGCTTCTTGATGTGAGGCACGACGCCGCAGATCTGATCGACCACGGCATCCGGGGAAACAAAGACGGAGACCCCCTGCGTCGTCCCCGGGGGCAGGGTGTCGACCAGCAAGGGGATGACCCTGGCGTCCGGAAAGGTGGCGATGACCTTGGCCGTAGCGTCCGAGCCCAGGGCGAAGGCGCCGATGATCTTAGGCGCGGAGGCGCGTGCGCTCAGCGCCGAGGCGCTACACACATCGATCTCGCGTCCGAGACCTTGACGCAATGCGGTCACGATCTCCTCGATCGCCAGGTTGGTGGGGGCGATCGCATCGGGGTGGACAAACGCCATCTGGGCGCTCCCGCAGGCGTGACCAACCGATGCGCCGGCAAGCCAGAGCATCGCGCCCACCACCAGCAGAACGCACACATTTGCGACGCGCGACGCGCAGCTTTGCGCGCGCGCGCGGAAACCCGCAAGGATGCGTTGGTGAGGCGACATTTATGCAGTCCATGCTCATCGCGATCGCGAGGAAGTTATCGGTCCTTGCTGTCGGGCGAGCGAATTGGCTCTGTCTCTTCTTTAGTTTAAGGGACGTTAAACGCATTGTTCCGTATGGCGTCCGGGCGTGCATCGTGTCGCAACGCTCGAACCCCGCTCCTGGTAGATGGGATTCCGAGGGTCATCGACAGGCACGTTTTTAGTCGATTGTCGCTATTTACAGGATACATGGCAATCGTGACCACGGATACGACACGCATCGCATTGCACGCGCGTGCCGGGTTCGGCGTGCCGATGTCCTCACGCATGGCCAAAAAAAAACCATGACAAGAGTCATGGTTTCAATGGGTTAAGTGAGGCAGTTAGCGATGGAACTCGCGGGTGATCGCCTTGACGATTTCCATCGCCATGTCGAACCCGAAGAAGGTCTTGCCGAGAAACAGCAAGACCCGCCGATCGTCGTCCGAGATGCCGGACGCGTTGATCGGGCCGATCGCCTCGACATGGATGTACATGCCTTCGTTCGCACCCTCGACGGCGAAGACCGCGACCCAGCGACAGCGTGGGAATTCGCGGTTTTCTGATTTAACGCGGGGGTCCGGGTGGCTGGTGTGAAAATAGTCCAGCGTGTCCCACAAACTCATCGACTCGCCTTCATACTCGGTCGAGGTCCGTTTGAGGGCGCGTTCGATGTGCGCCTTGGCGTCCTTGAGGAGCGCTTGTCCAACATACCTGACGTAGCCCGTAGGGTTGCCGGTGTCGTCGACTTCGGGAGCGTAACGCTCGGTCTCGAAGATCTCGTAAAGTGCCATGGAATGGTCCTGATTGCGTGCGTGACGGGGTGCGGTGCGATCCTTCGCCACCGCATACCGTCGCTGTGTGAGCGCCCCGTCCAGGGGCGTATTCGTGGTGGAACTACGCAGACCCGACGCGCCGAAACGGCGGCAACGAGTCCATCAACTCGCGTCCGTAGCGCTTGGTTTTGGCACGACTGTCCATGATCACGACCTCACCGTGATCGGACTCCTTGCGGATGACCCGACCGACCGACTGCAAACATCGGATGGCCGCCGACGGCATGGCAACTTCTCTGAACGGATCGCGCCCTTTGGAGCGCAGCCACTCGGCATAGGTCACATCGACCGGGTGGGTGGGCACCGAGAACGGCAACCGGGCAAGCACGACCGTCGTGCACAGATTACCCGGCAGATCGACGCCTTCGGAGAACGACTGCAGCCCGAGAATCAGGCTGGATCGTCCGGCGGCGATCGTCTCGGCATGACGTCGCAGGATTTCCGACTTGCTCAGCCAATCCTGGACCAGCAACCCATCGCCGAGATCGGCGAGCGTTGCGGCGACCTGCTCCATGGCCTTACGGCTGGTGAACAACGCCAACGTCCCTTCGCCGGGTCTGAGGTGGCTGCGCAAACGGTAGGCAACCTCATCGGTGTGACCGTCCTGGTCGGGTGAATGGTCCATATCGGGGATGCTGAGCGTGCCTTGAGCGGCGTAGTCGAAGACGTACGACAGCCTCATCGTCCTGGCACGACCCTGCAAACCGGACTGCTCGAGGTAACGCTCGAAGGTGCCGAGCGCCGTGATGGTCGCGGACGTCAACACCGTTCCTGCCGTGTTGGTCCACAACTCCTCGCGCAAAAACCCCGCGGACGCACAGGGCGCCGCACAGAGCTTGTGCCGGTTGCCGCCAGGTTGTTCCCGACGGTCGATCCAGCGCGCAGCAGGGGGCTCCGACTTGGAATCCTCCGCCGCGAACAACACCAACGCCCCTGCCGTTTGCTCGGCCAGTCGCGCGGTTTCACCGAGGGTCTCCGCCAGCAGTTGCGCAGCGTCGGCTTTGATCCGACCGTCCTGCACTTCCGAGAGCAAGCGCTCGCGGCGCTCCTGCAGCTTTGCGCTCAGGGCCCTGGCATCGTCCAAGGTTCTTCTGACGGGGGACAAGATCGACTCCGGAACGCGCCCTTGCGGGAAACGCCAGCGCCAACCGTTCTCGCCTTCCCACTCGCACGAACGCAACGTCGAGGAGAGGGTGTTGAGCGAGCGACTCATGCGACGCACCAGCAGTGCATCTCCCCAGCCGGCAGTCCAATGCCAGCTCAGCAGCGTGCGGAAGATCACGCGCCGCAACGACGACAAACGCTCCGAGGTCAATTCCACACCGAACCCGCCACCGGCTTTCTTGGCTTTCTCGGGTAGGGAGTGGGCTTCGTCGACCACCAGGAGACTGTCGCGCGGATGAGGCAGTAAAGCACCCCCGCCAGCGCGCAGATCCGACACCAGGAGATCCTGGTTGGTGATGACGATATCGGCATTGCGAGCCGCCTGACGCGCGATCATCAGCGGGCAGGAGGCCTTCATCGGACACGAGCCGCCGAGACATTCATGACGGCTTGCACTGGCAAGGCGCCACTCGGGGCAGGCATGGGCGTCGAGGGCATCCCGATCGCCGTTCCAGTGACCCGAGCGCAGGCGCTCGAGCAGCTCGGCGTAGTCCGTCACCTCGGTGGTGCGGGCGACGCGGGCGAGCTTCAGGGGACAGGCGTAACGATCACGCCCCTTGGCAATGGCCGCGGTAAAGCGCCAGCCCGTGCCGGTTGCGACATTGGGTAGATCGCGGGCCAGCAACTGCTCCTGCAGGGAGATGGTCGAGACCGCAATCACCAACTTCAGACCTCGACGACGCGCGATCGGGATCGCGGGTATCGAGTAACCGAGGCTCTTTCCGGAGCCCGTTCCCGCTTCGATGACGCCGGTTTTCTCGGGCACGGAGCCGGAGAGCACGCGGGACACTTCGGCGATCATCTCCCGTTGCTGAATGCGCGGGGAGAAGCCGGGGATCACGTTCCCCATTGCTGCGAGTCCTGTCTTGATCTCGCTCATCAGGTCCTGATCGAGCACACCGGTAGAGGCGTCTGATCCAGAGTTCATTGGGTTCTCCCAATGGGATGCGGGCGCTGTCGTTCCATCGACACACGCAGGCAGGTTGTAGAAGCGACGGTCCTCGTCGCGGTTGATTGAGTCGGAAGAGGTGACTCGGAGCCGTCATCGTT
>RZZS01000045.1 GCA_009929775.1 Alphaproteobacteria bacterium | reverse complement strand
CGGTGTCCGACGATCCACCGGAGACCCAAGAGGAGCAACGGGAGGCCGCCTGAAATAACTCTGGACCCATGGTCATACACCAGATTTGACAATAGCTCAAGGACGCAGACAGCACGGCGGTCTGTCGCGATCACTCGGCACTGCGACCTCGAAGGGTAGCTGTCGGCCAGGAGCCGACCCAACGGGACCTCTGGTAAAGTCGCACGGGACGCAACCACCTTGCACGGTCCGGGCGATCGTAATCGCTCAGCGGGGCTCTTGAACTTCTGGATAACCTGCCGTTCAGGGGAGTTATCCGGAAACCAAATTATCACTTGTTAGCTGTCAGGAAGAACCGTACCGCTGGGGTAGCATTGCCGACCGCGAGACAGGCTACAGAAAGAAAGAGAGAACAGGACATGGGGAAGAAGTCCCGAGAGAAGCGGGAGCGCAGACTTGCACGAATGGAAGCCGATCCTGGTTTTATGCTGCGTGAGATGCTTGGACTTAATGAGCAAATCGCCTACGAGGTAGAACAGGAAAACCCGTTTCACAAGCACCTCGAGGCGACACGCTCGTTGTTCCGCCAGTATGGGCGCGTCGACGCAGCGATTGCTTTGAGTGTCTCCGAGCTGTGGCCGGCCAACACTGGAAGCCCCATCAAGCACATCTTCGCCTGGGGTGTTCTGCTAGACCTGCCGCACGATGGCCAAGACGGGAGGCCCATCGCTAGCTATGCAGACTTCAAGGCGTTCGCGGAGGCATTGTACGAGGTATGGCCCGAGTTCCCGATGCTTGAGGACTTCTCTCCCGAGGCCGACTGGGGGCAAACCAAGACTTGCCTTGGTCAGGCATTCGTTCCAATGTTCTACGGTAGCTGCATTGAGCGCACCCCCGACTTCGTAGAAGCATTTCGCATCACTTACGCAGGCCTTCGAGAGGCCCAAGCCGACATGGACCTCGCTATCGCGCTGCAAGCACGAATCATCGAGTCGATCCCCGACATGGGGGCTACTGCCACGGGGGAGCCACAACAAGCCTACGTCGAGGTGCCTCCCAAAGACTTTTGGCTGGCTTGCAGATCAACGCTTCTGGAGATCGGTGCCGATATTGCTGACTGGCGAGAAAAGGCGGGGGGCTCGCTCAAGATTCGCTTTGGTGCGTTTAAGGCACCATTGACATGGAATGCTTTCGGAGACGCAGTAATGCAGGGGGCGGCCCTCCCCTTCTTAGCAGTCGAAAGCGACGGCACTTGGGTGCCGATGTCCGTACGTAGTGGCCCGGGCGTTGTCCTTGATCACTGGGCCAAAAAAAACGTGGCCGGGGTCAGCCCTCATACGCATCGCAGACTTGCGCGGTTTGTGGCAGAACGATTCCAAGGGACGCTCATGGGCCCTCTTACGCTCGTCGTCGGTGACGCCGTTTGTGAAGACCTTCCAATTAGCTGTGTCATCTCGGCCGACTCTGGTGTCTACCTTATTTGCGCATGCGACCATGCATCGAACGAACGGCTGTCAAATGCAGCGAAAGGCATATATGCCCAGGTGAAGAGCGGCGTGCCAATTCACTTCCGTCCCTCAGATGGGCGCAGGTTCATGTTGTCCACGGATGGAACCAATGGGCCAAGCGCCGAAGAGCTTCGCATCATCATTGTGGTCACCCAAGCGGGTACGGCGTTAGGCTCCATCGTTGAACCTGAGAGACCCGCGCGCCTATTGCCACTAGCTGACTTCATCACCATATTCGATAGCCTGAGTAACCTCGGCGAATTGGAGCACTACTGGAAGTTCGTTGACGCTCAGAGACGATTGCTGAGCCCTTTCTCTACCGGGCCCGCGGATTTGTATGCTTCATTCAAGGACACACACGGCGTTCTTGTCGAAGGGGCGATTTCACCCACCCTTATTGGATTGTACCCTCACTGGGGAACCTCCTGGCGCTTCAAAATGCTATCGGACTTCTGGTCGTATGCACCGAGCGTATTTCCAGATGGCTCCGCTGGCTGGCGGCTGACCCAAGGAACCGAAGGCGTCGTTGACCTCAAATCCCGCCATCACAAGGCAGTCGCGTACTCAACATCAGTTGGCACCTGCACCATTCAAACCCTGGTGGAAGTTTCTGAAGGCCTGCGGATCGAGGATGCCCGCATGGTCGACCTCTTCGCCCAACTCCTTGCGGACTGCACCTACCGCTGCCGCGAGCTGATGTCGGACATCCCGCTTTTTCGACAGCCGCATGTCCTGTTCATCTGTGAGCTAGCCCCTTCCTGCTCTGTTGGCGGTAATGAAGCTCCTCATCCAATAGAGGGATTCGCACGAGCTGTGACTTCAGCGGAAGAGGATGCGGTTCGCAACGGCCTGTTTCATCTGCAGGTCGACGCCCGTGCAGTGCTCGCAGGGCTAAACGCGGCTAAAGACGGCTCGTTCGAGGTTCGATGCCTATTGGAGACGCTCGAAAGGTGCCACGCTGCATGTGGATTGGAGTTACCACTCGGTTTTGGAGACTGGCTTCGCGACAGAGCGTCGGGGCCTGCTCGCTACCACCTAAAGGTTATGGACCGAAAGGTCGATGTCCCTGACTACGTCGAACCTATCATTCCCTTGCCCGCCGACTACAAGCTTGCCCGCAAGCATTTAGCTGCCGAGATCATGGCGCTCGGTTTGACTCCAGGGCGCTATGAGCTTTCCGAAGCCAAGGCCAGAATTGACCCTGCCAGCGCTCGTTTGCGTCTTCACATCGAGAGTCGGCTCGCCTCGCTCGACAGGCATCAACTGCTGCAGGCATTCATTGAGCAACATGATGCGCTCCTGATTATCGAGAGAATGAGGATTCAACGAGCCCGTCAGAGCCTCGCTCATGATGTGGACTACGACAGATTAGACGCCGTTGAACAAGCTCGTAAAGAGTTTGGCTCCGCAGCTCGTCACTATCGATATCTGCTCGAAAAGACTGTCAGCTTACCGGCGACCGGAATCGGGGAAGTCACTGGCGATGTTTTGCGCGAGTTGGTTGGCCTGGTTGATTGGTACATGGTGCTTACAGGAGCCAGCGACGTCCTCCACAACGGCATAGACGTTGGTGGCGTTGTGATCGACGATTCCTACATTCCCGAGATGTTCTACTCGACCGGCTCCGACGACCGAGACGCGGAATTCGCCCGCGAGTATGCGAAGTCACGGCTGGGGCTTGGAGCAAACAGCGAAGATGCCGTGGAGGGCGCGCCCGAGGACTTTCTGTCCTCAGAAAAGCTCAAGAGTGCTTTCGCGGCCGACCTGGGATTCGACCTGCAGAGCCTAATCACCGCTCTCGCGGTTCTGTCACAAGCTCAGAGGTATGGCTTCGGCGATGAACTCTCCCTTTCTTATGCCGCGACCCCAGACGGTGTCGCCCAAGTCTTGGCCAACAGCATTGAGGGGCTTGAGCTTGCAGAGGCCGAAAGGATCGTGGCGTTCCTCACGCTCTCGGAGGCAGGCGTCCGCAGGCTCGCCGGGAGGAATGTCGACGAGGACGATGTCCCGTACTGGGAGCACAGTAAGCGAATCCATCGATACGCGATCCGGCCGCTGGTTGTCGACGGCACAGACTTACGTTGGGGTGCGGAGGCGGCGAGCCGGTCGATGCACAACTGGATGTCGGCGGTGCGGGACGGCTACCTCCCGGCGGACTTCGGGTGGCGCCATGTTGACCCAGTCATTCGGGAAATCAAGGAGAGTATCGAGAAGCGGTTAGAGCTTCGCACCGAGGAGATATTCCGTCGGCACACTCCATTCGTCCGGCGAGGCGTCGATTTCTTCAGGAGATTCCGCGGCGAAAGGTTCGAGGACGTTGGTGACTTTGACGTCTTCGCATACTGGCCAGATGCAAACCTGCTCGTGACGGTGGAGTGCAAGTACAACCAGCCACCCTACACATTGAAAGATGGCCGTCGACTCCGAGACCGAATGTTCGGCAAAGCGGAGCACGACAAGGCTGGGCAGTTCAGTCGAATCCTGCGACGAAGGCAGTTTCTCGAGAAGAACCGTTCGAGGATGCTTGAGGTGCTGAACTGGCCGGAATCGGAAGCCAAGCCCTTCAGGCATGTGGAACTCTACGTGAGCCGTGACGTGTACTACTGGATGGTTCATCCGCCTTACCCTGTTCCAACCAAGTTCGTGCGAGTGGACGCACTGGACACCTGGATCAAGACTGAGCTCATCACGTCGCGCAGTCATGTCTGAGAGCTGACGGGATGTAGACACTCATGATTCCTTGGACGGCAGAACAGATAGTTGCGGCCGGTGACGCCTCGATGTCGCCTTCCGCGAGGATGCCTCGCGGGTGCGTGATCCCGAGGCGCGGGAGAATCCGGCGCTGATTCGGCGCGTCGCCCTCACGCGCTTGCAGCATGAAGACAGCATGCGCATTCCACGCCATTCGGCCACCTGTTCCACCGACATCCGGCCGGCGATTCCACCGGCATTCGGCCACCCGTTCCACGGCCATTCGGCCGGGGCAGTCGGAGCGAAGCGACGCAGGTGGGTCATTGTTACTCGGCGGGTGCGCTCGGCGTCAACGTCCGGGCGTGGCGTTTGCGCATCGACTCGCCTTTGAGGGTGATCCGGTAGGCGTTGTGGACCAGCCGGTCGAGGATTGCGTCGGCCAGGGTGGGATCCCCGATCAGGTCGTGCCAATGCTCCACCGGCAGCTGGCTGGTGATGAGGGTGGCGCGCTGGCCGTGGCGATCGTCGAGCAGTTCGCGCCGGGCCTCGGCGTCCAGCCCCATGAGCCCCCAGTCGTCGAGCAGCAGGTCGGTTTTGGCGAAGCTGCGCATGAGCTTGGGGAAGCCGCCGTCGACATGGGGAGGATCATCTATAATTGGCGCGAATCACGGAGTGAATCAGCTGATCGGCCGATCAATGCTTCTAGAGCCTGATGCGTTCTCGGCATTCGGTCGAGCCGTTTCATTTTGGCCCGAAGGGCCGGCAGGCACTCCAGTACCATTGACAGCGTGATGCGCGAAGGCGTTGGCGCGTTGCTAAGCTCCAGTAACACGCGGCGGACTTCCGCCAGGAAATACTCATCGCGTCGGCCCCAGTCGACGTGGGAATTGTTCCCGGTGGGTGCGATTGCGATCAAGGCATTTTGGGCAATCAGCCAGGCACGATCGTTGCGGTACAGCCATGCGTAGACGGCCGGCTCGAGTCCCCGAAGGATCTTCACGCCCAAGTGACCCAAGTCGGCGATCCGCGCCGTCCAAGTCGCGCGATGGCGTTTGATGTCTATGAGCCGTCTTGCTTCAGTCCATCGATCAAGCAACCCAAGTTCGCGCTTGAGCAGGCGCGACACAGTCACGGTCGAGAGGCCGAACCGGCGTGCAACCTCCGCCTTGTCCTCGCCGTGCGCCAAGGCGCCGACGATTGCGGTATATATTTCGATTGTGATCTTTTTCGGCCGTCGCGCAGTCGCCACTCCGGCGTCGGCGGCCCAAGCGATCGCCGTGGCGGGATCGATCCCCAGCCGGCGTCCTGTGGTTGTCACGGACTGACCGTCACCGACAAGGTCCAGAAACGTGGCTCGGGTCTGGGAACGAGCTGGCGCGACGTCTTGAGGGGGCTGGGGTGATGCCGAATGTGTCCGATCCTCCTCGTCGCAACGGAGGTACGCAGCCCAGAATTTCTCCCAGTCCGTGAATAGCCAGAGAATGACCGCGAGATGCCGCAGGGGATGGCTACCGGAGCGCGGATGCCGCAGCAGCCGGGAGATCGCGATGCCGTGGTCCTTTTGCTCGACGGGAACCGCCGAAAATTCCGGAAGTCGCGAAAACGGCGCGAAAAAGCGCTCGAAGTCGGCGGCAATCGTCTTCAGGCGCAGATTTCCCCCGCCTGTCAGTAGCCCGCGGGCATCCAGCGCCGCGTGATAGGTGCGTAACAGTTGCCCAGGATCGAAATGAAACCTAACGCCCGCGTTCGCAAGCGCGTGGGCGGCAGACGCGAGTTGATAGAGTGCCTCGAGCTGGCGTTCATCCCGAACTGCATCGTTTGCGAGCACCGGTACCATGGTCTCGGGTGCAGGCAAATACCAGGCGAAGCGCTGCAGGGAGAGCGTGCGCGACCCAAGACGGCAGAGGGGCGCAAGGTGCCGCAAACATACCCAGACGCCGGGATATTGGTGATCGAGATGCCAGTATGCGACGCCGTACCCTGTATGGTCTTCGTCGATGCATGCCCGGCAGGCTTTCAGCGGATGACCCGCGCCTAGGCCACTTGTGAGCATTCCCAAACGATACTTCGTACTCCCCAAACCGCGGCCGCGCATGGCAGCTACTGCGTCCTCGCTATCGCGAGCGGGGCGAAACGGGCTGAAAAACGAAAGGATAGTATGCCCGCGAATCACGGATTCGGCGTCGCCGAGCACGCCGTGGGTGCGCTCTACGAAGCAATCGATGCCCACTGGAAGGTCATGCTGGTCGCGGTGAGAAACGCCAAACAGCCGCGCCGTGACAGCCTGCGGGGTTGAGCCGCCGACGGCAAGGCGTGCATAACGCGAGGCGAGGCTGTAGAGCGTCTCGTCAGTGGCGAGCCAGCCCAGCGGAAACGTGGCGCAGAAGAACTCCTGCTGGCTGTCACTGGCGCGTTGCACCGGTTCGGCTCTGCCGGCCTGTTACAAACTGATCCGGACGCGCCAGCGCTTTAGTTCCGCTGCCTGCCGACCGCCTGGGGGGGCATTTCGCTTCCGAAAGCGACGAACGCCAGTACTGACCGTATCTCCTCGACGTTGACGGGCCGCTTCTCCTGAATATCGTACAAGCGGCGGATCAGCCACTCGCGCCGACCGCGCTCGAGAGGAGCCAACCCCGAGTCTTTTGACCATGCCTCGATCTGCTCGGCGATCGCGGTGAGCAGCTCCCAGCGGACCTCCGCTGCGAACCGCTCGCTGTGTCGGTAGCCACATATCAAATACTCAACGTCGACGCCCTCTGGCGCCAGACGGCAAAGGTAACGTGAATCGGGCACGCGGACCCCGGCTTCGTATGCCGCTTGGCTCGCCTTCGAAACCCCGCCAGCGGCAGCCATCACCTCGCGCGTCCACCCCATTCTCTGGCGCTCGGACTTGAGCCGAGCGCCGATCTCTGAAGTATTGCACTGCATCTCATGGTCTATTATATTAGGTCTCATGGTCCAACATCCAAGGCTTTTGATCCAGGAAACGATGTAGACGGGGCTGTCCGTTACCCTCGTGGCAGCCGACCCCGCAAGGGCCGATGGAAGCGAGACTCGACGCTGCAGGCAGTCTCGAGCAAAAGTCTAACCGAAATGCAGGGCGGTAGAGCCGATGGGCCAGCTGGAAGCTGTCAGACATGCCGGGGCTGGGACTTCTTGGGGGTGACTCTTGCGCCTATGGCCGACAGATCGAGCAAACACGACACGCCGTGATGTACCCTTGGTGGTCGTGCCGAAATCGCAGTCACGGCATCCCCGCATCTACGCCTTCCTCGGTGCAATGGTCTCACTGCCCTGTGCTGGTATGACCTACGCTAGGAATCTGCTGTCGCCTGAGGGTGTTGGTAGGGCCGGATTGAGGGTCGATGCAGCGGGCAGACATTGTGTTATGTCAATAAGGGCCGGAAACCGAAAACCGGATCGGTCTGCACGCCCGTCTACTCAGCGTAGGCCGGAGGACTTCCCATGGCTGCCTTGAGTCTTGAGCGTCTCCGTCAAATACGCAAACGGCAGCGCCCCCCTCGCTACGGCTCGGAATACATTCCGTCGATCCTTGCGACCCGCGACGAAGCGCCGTCGATCTCGCGGTGTACACGCCTGTACTCCACCCGACACGGGCGAGATCTGCATCTGCTCTCCGACAGCGAGACGGCAGCGGCACTGCTCGCCTTGTACGCGCCGCAAGTGTCTGAAATTCAGGAGCAGCGCATGCTCTCGACGACGCCGACGCTCCATCCTCTTGCGGCCCGCCCCGGATACCGCGGCCCTCCTCTGCCGGGCCCTCGCGGGACCCTCGAAGTGAGCGATCGCCTAAATGTACTCGAATTCCACCCGCGAGTCTGGGTATCCGGCGACGGCGACAGCCGCAGAAAACCCGTCGGCTTTCCTCTCGTCGGCGATCTGCTGCTATTTCTGGATGATCCGCACGCACCTGGTGGAGGGGGGCAGCGCTGCGTCAATTGGAACATCAAACAGCACTCCGAGGATTTCACCAGTCCTCGGCCGGACAAGCGCAAGACGCCTGAGGAGACCGCTCGAGCCATCGCACGGACAGAGATCGAAGAAGCCTACTACAACGACGCTGCGATCCCGACGCGCCGCATCGCGGACATCAAACTCCGCGAGAATCCGTGGCGCAACCTAAGAATGCTATTTCCCTACGCAGAGCTACCCTCTCCACCTGCTGGGGACGCCCGCAAACGCATCCTCATGGCATATCGTCGAGCCATCGATGACGGGACGCCAATCAACGTAATCATACCCTATTTGTGTCATCGGCTCGGCTATTCCGCATCGGAATTGTGCGCATTTTACTACCACGCGATTTGGCACCGCGAACTCCCGGTCGATCTCTACCGCCCTATCTTGATAGACCGCGCGCAAGACATCAAGACCCAAGACCCGCTCGATGTCTATGCCGAGTGGTTCTGCGCGTGAAACGTCAGATCACCGCCCCGGACGGGTTCGGTCCGATGACCGCGCAGACAACCTATTTCTTTCTTGGTCGCTATGGGGAGAACGCCCGCGCGACGCTGGGCTTTTTTGAGGCCCAACGCGGCTACATCGAGTGTCTATCCAATGCGGAGTTCGAATTAGGCTTAGTGCAGGGCGCTATCGTGCCGTGCGAGCTCCAGCGAAGCTATCCGCCGGTGTTCGACACGTTTTTCGATGGTGAGTCCGCTGGCGATTTCGACGCATACAAGCAGGCGCATGCAGCAGTCGTAAAACGCCGGCATGAAGCAATCGAGCGCTTCCTGCCGCGGGCGGCGGAAGTTCTGTCGAGCCGCAAGCCGATGGTGGAGCTCGCCGGCTTTGCTCGCTCGTGCCAGCCGGCACAGAACCCCATGCGCTTCCGTTATTGGTTTTTGCTTGTGCTGGCATATGGGACGCCGTGGGCCCTGCTCCCGGAATACAGTACCGCCGGGCATTACCGGCGCGGTCAAACAGGGCCGAAACTCGGTCGCCCACGAAAGGACGGAAAAAATGCGGGTTTCCGGATGACGGAGCAAATGCTCGAACTCATCAAGAATGGGTTCGAACAGCGCGACCGCACGCTCCTTACACTGACCGGCATTTATCGAGAGATCCTTCGCAAGCAATTCGGCTGTCGCGTTCGTAAAGCGCGAAGCGTGGCGGGATTTTATCACCCGGACGGTGAGCCATGGCCTTCGTACGGACAATTCCGTTATGTGCTACAGAAACTGTACCCCGGGTCGAAACTGTGGATCGAGATTCGGGGATACGCAGACGCGCGTCAGCGGACCCTCGCGTCCCGCGGCAAGTATACGGAACAGGTCTCATGTCTGCTGGAACAGGTCGAAAGTGACGGCTACTGGGTCCCGGAGATTCCAAAGTCCCTTTATTCAGACGATGGTTCTCGTGCGCTCGTCGTCGTGCGAGTTCGCTGCTCACTCTCGGGAATGATTGTGGGGATCGGCTTTTCAGTTGGTGGGGAGTCAGCCGCTGCCTATCGTATGGCGCTGTTCTGTTGCGCGACACCAAAACCCCTTTTCGGGGCGCTCTTCGGGTTGAAAATCAACGCAGAAGACTGGCCGAGTGTCGGGCTGTCTCCCGATATGGTCATTGATCGGGGCCCGGCAGCTGCCGGCAATGCACTCGGCGATCCGATGACGCGATCACCGATTTTAACGATGACCCCAAGTTTTTCGGGCCAAAGCAAAGCACTCATTGAAACATCGAACCCGCGTAACCTCAAGATTGCGGGGAAGCCGCATTTCCTTCGAACAAGCATGAACTTGGTGCAACTTGCAAAGCGGGAGATTCTTCGGGTGGTTCGCGATAATAGCCGTATGGATCTCACTCAGCGAATCACGCCGGCCATGGCCGGCATTACACCGAGCCCATTGTCGCTATGGGAATATTTTGACGAGCGGATGCGTTCGCATGCGCATCAGGTATCTTTCGAGGACGCGGCTCGACGATATCTACCTATGATTGAGTATACGACGCAAGAGGACGGTGT
This sequence comes from Alphaproteobacteria bacterium, assembly GCA_009929775.1. Classification (GTDB taxonomy): domain Bacteria; phylum Pseudomonadota; class Alphaproteobacteria; order Micavibrionales; family Micavibrionaceae; genus RZZS01. Next base: position 14,831 of record RZZS01000045.1, on the reverse strand, counting down.
GTACTTGTATGGGCAACGCTATTCCTCGGCGGATTTGCAGGCCAGTGGTCTATGTGACCGCGTCGTCGCAAACGGGCGATACAAAGTGCGAGGCTATATGATGCCTCTCTGTGCCAAACAGGGATGGGTCGATATCGGTGGCCAACTCCTGCAGGTGGACGCGATCCTCCCGATTTGTGACGACGAAGAACAGCTGCAAGTTTCCGTCGTGGAACTCGAGAAAATTCATGAGATTCGAATCGCGGCGCAACGAGAGCACCTTGAGCATAGGGCGGCCGAGGACGCAGCCTTCGACGAAAACGTGAGGAATCAGGTTGGCAACGCGGGCAAGCCAAGACGCACATCCGCAAAGCCAAAAAAAACTCGCGAGTCAATAGCGGAACAAAAAACGCTGTCCCATAAACAGGTCGTACGCAAATGACTGCGGAATGCAACCCCTGGGTCGAGCGCTTCACGCAATTGAGCCGAGAAACCGTTGTGCGGCGCTGCGAACTGGCTCCCCAGGTTTCGGCCCTGGGCGATTGCGATACAGAATTGGCGTGCGTTCGGCTAGAACGGGCGCTCGCATCCGTATTCGTGGTGACCGAGAAAGTGGCAAATATTATCGAAAGGCTCTATCTCCGGGCCAGAGCGCACTCGATCGTGACCTATGAGACGAACAGCGCGTTCCTCAGTCGGTGCTACGCGGAGCATACGCGAGAAGCGAGCTTCATCCAGCCGCTCTATCTTACCGGCCACGCCGGCACCGGGAAGTCGTGTCTGATTTCGGCCCTGCAAAACCTGCTGCCTCGGGACAGTTCCCATGATATCGATGAGCGCCACAGGGGGTTTCCGCTTTGCGCCATGTGGCGGGTCGCCATCGGGGGAAACGAGACGCCAAGGAGCGCATTGCAAAAGCTGCTCACGAGTTGCGAAGGCACCTTGCCACGAAGCAGCGGGGATCTTGCTGCCCTATGCAGGCATCATGTGTATCTGCGCGGGATCTCGTTGATCGTCGCTGACGAGTTCCAGTTCGGAACAGCCTCCGCCGACGCACATGCACGGCTCAGCAGCACGCTAAAGGAACTTTCATCGCTGGGCGCCCCCTTGGTGTTTGTCGGAAATTACAGCTTGGGCAGGCGCTTGAAGAAGCGTCCGCAGGAAGAACGAGAGCGGCTGCTGAGTGATCCTCTTGTGCTCCTGCCGGATGATCCTGACAGCGACGATTGGAGGCGGACGGTTACCAGATGCCGCAACGTGGCGCCCGATGTTCTGGTGTTCGATCCCAGTGAGGCGGCACCCGAACTATTCGTGTATACGCGCGGACTCAAGCGGTTGCTACGTCTGCTTGTTGTCGTCGCGTATCGGGTGGCGCGGAACAGGACAGGCGTGGTCGATCAGGCGCTCTTGAAAGCCGCCTATCTCTCTACGGAGTATTCTGACGCCCGCGAGACGGTCCAACAGTTGTTCGAGATGGAGACAACGGGACGCTCGGCGCGAGGTGACCTGGTGTGTCCAGTGGAACTCCCTCTGACAAACCTGTCACGACACGATGAAGCCACCCGAAATTTGCCAAACCAAATTCATAGAGCAGCCGTTGAAGCGTCAATGAGTGTCGACCAGGGGAAGACGCTTGCCGAGCTGCGAGAGGCCGCTCGGTCAGCCTCCCGTAAAGGTAAATCAAAATCGAAAGTTATATCGCTGAAGGATTTTCAGGCCGGAGAAGACCTGATCTAAGTGAGGGAGCCAAGAAAACTTAGCGCACACGTAAATGGTAGTATCACGAACGGACTGTCCTATGTCAGAAGTGGTCGCATAGTCGGTCGAACTTGACCGTTGGTTCTCGCGCAGAAGTTCAAACTCTTTGGATTTTGCGTGGCCCAAGTTCTTGCAGACTCGACTCCTCACCCCTGTTGCCTGAAGACGACAGGGGTCGCGGCGATGCCGATTGTTCACCCCGGACCCGATGCCGAGACATCGCTCAACTCGAAGACCCCTAGAACATTCAACACACTGCCTCGGCTACAGTGCTTCGAGCGGCCGAGTCTACCGGTCGATCGATACCACAGATATTGGTGCGCCTTCCCATGAGCGCGGAGACTCGATGATGGTGTCAACCACCGACGACGGGGAAAGTGATCTCTTGTGCGGGACCATTTTTAAGGAAGGAGACGCGATCGTGATCACTCCCTTTCCTGACGAAACGCTCTACAGCTTATTGTGTCGTGCAAACCGCTTGCGGAGTCACCAAATTCCGCCCCGGACCTCCGGGCAGATTTTCGGGTTCGAACATGCCTCACTTTTTAATCCGGTTCCTGTGGTCTCTGGGCAGCGATTGTCGAAGTTCGGATTTTTGGATAACAAGGGCGTTTGGTCGCTTATCAAGAAAACGACGTTTTTAAATCTCTATTCCGTATGGTTCCATCCCGAGCACTCGGGTAAACCCGACGAAAGTGCTATGTTGAACATAAGCCGGATCATGAATGTCAATCTGGCGGACTTCAAAGCATCCCGGGGACAGTACGCCTTCTGTGAACAATGTGTGAACGAAGATCTGGCCACCATGGGCCTAGCGTATTGGCGTTTGAGTCACCAATTTCCGGGCGTCACGCTGTGCCACGCGCACGGCAGTCGCCTGATGAGTCACCAATACCTCGGCCCGCGCCGCAAATGGAAACCGACGATGCAACTACCGAACGAGCACCCCAGCGACGGACGATATAGTATCGAACCAATCTGCGAAGGAGCATTATATCGCGATACGCAATGGGTTGCCGAAAAACTCGCCGTTTTTGTTAATCGCCTGACGCACTGGAACATATCAGCTACAAACCGTTTGTTCGATTTCTTGGTTTTAGCGCTCTCAGAGCGCGCGCCCCGTAAGCAACGCTATCAGCGTTACTATTATCAGAGTATCGAAATGTACACGAATGCCTTGTTGGCATTAGGCATAAATCTACTCGAGAATCCTGTCAGCCGCATCCTGCGATACGGCCATCAGGACGTACAAGTGCTTAAGGTAGACAGGGCGGAGCTCTGCGTGGCGTTCTTACTTGCCCTAACTTTTCTATTCGAGGATTACCAGCTTTTTGAGGAGGAATACGCTGAGTTTGAAAGGGTCGCCGGCTTTCTGACTCCGATCTGAGTGGTTTGCCAAGCACCACAAAGTAAAGCACCTATTGAACGCGAGGTGTCGCACACGGTAACCCGGCGTGATTAGGTCTTCAGCGCAGCTAGCACTGTGAGCGCCCCAATGATTAGACGTTCGGCTGGGCTGCAGAATTTTTGATTTGAAGAGAATGCGTATTCCACGCCCATTCTGCCACCCGTTCCACGGCCATTCGGCCACCTCGGGCAGGGGGCGACGCAGGACTACGATCCATTGGGATCGGCCCCTTTTTCGCAGCGAGGGGTCGAGATGGACCGTTTGTCGACGCGTAAGATCCGCGAGTATTTGCGCCTGCGGTTCGACGCCGGTTTGTCGCGCCGGCAGATCATGGCGAGCCTGCAGGTGTCGCGCAGCAGCGTCGGTGACTACGCGCGGCGCTTGGCCGCCTCGGGGCAGAGTTGGCCCTAGCCCGACGCCTTGAGCGATAGGGAGCTGGAGCGGCAGCTGTTTCCGCCGCCACCGCAGCCGGCGGTGCCGGCCGACACCCGTGTGGTGCCGGACTGGGCGGTGGTGGTGCAACAAGAGCTGCGCCGTTCCATGCGCTACGAGGCGTGGAGCGGGTCGCTCGACGTGGTGAACTCACGGCCCGGGAGCGCAAGGCGCGTCAGCAGCTCAACGCCTTCCTGCTGCGTCACGGTCGGCATTGGCCCAAGGGCAAGAGCCGCTGGACAACGGCGCACGCACGAGAACTGACCGGCGGAACTGATGATGAACGAGTCCTTGGAGCAGATCGTGTTTCCGTGGGCGAGACGCATGACGACCTCGGGGTTGCCAACGTTTTCAAATTGTTGGAATACCTTCACCATTGCACACAAAAGCATTGGGTCCGGGGGGCGGAACCCCGAGCGGCCACCCGCGGCGGGGTGCGACCAGCTGTGCTTCTCATGGTCGATTGCACTATCGCGCGGTTACATCCCGAAAAGGCCGGGCCAACGAGCCCAAGTGCCGGCAACGTCCCGCAACCGGCCAATGCTTGAGAAAACGCGAGTGACCGAACCATCCTGAGAGCGGAAAGTCGCTCGGGTTTCGACGAGTGACAAGTCACGACCCCTATGTAAAGTTGCCAACTATGTAAAGCGTGGCACGGGCGTCCTCGCAAGTCGCTGTGTATGCGGGTCGTGCCTGGAATGAGCGGCGAGCAAACTTTACATATTTTTTGCGGTTTACTGAAAGGCCCAGCCACTTCAGGAGACCGCGATGAGCACTGTAGGCCAACTTCCCGAGCGATCAATCCGCCGGCTGCGTCGTAGCCCGCTGGCACCTTACGTGGACGCCTTCGCACGCTACCTCGACGAGCGCGACTACGCACCTCAAACCACGACAACCTATTTCGGATGCCTGGCCCACTTCGGGCGCTGGATGCACCGGCGCCCACTCCAGGTCGAGTCCCTTGATGAAGACCGGATCGCGGAGTTTCTCGACGACCATCTGCCGCAGTGCGATTGCGCCGCACCGGTCGTTCGCACGCGCGAGGACCTAAGCGCCGCGCTTGGGCATCTCTTCGTCGTTCTGCGCGCCGAGGAAGCGATCCCCGAGCGGATCGTGCCGACCACGCCTGTGGACGAGGAACTGCATCGCTTCGACGAACGCATGCATCATGCGCAGGGACTCGCTCCAACAACGCGCACCCTGTACCTGCGCACGGTCCGTCGTCTGCTCGTCGAGCAATTCGGCGATGGGGCAATCGACTTCGACGCCATCACGCCCGAGCGCGTGCGTCGATTCGTTGCCAGCCAGAGCGAGCTCTACAGCACGCCGGGGAGCGCCGCCACGCTGATTTCCGCGTTGCGCGGCTACTTTCGTTTCCGTGCCACTTGTGGCGATCGGGTGCACGCACTGATCGGAGTGCTCCCCTATCCGGCCAACTGGCAGTTGGCCTCGTTGCCGAAGGGCCTGAGCGATGCCGAAGTCCGGCGCCTGGTGGATTCGCTCGGTTGGGAGGGGCCGTCGGCGCGGCGCGCCGATGCCATGGTGCGCTGTGCCCTGGATCTGGGCATGCGCAGCGGGGAGGTCGCCACGATTGGCCTCGATGATATCGACTGGCAGGCCGGTACGCTCACCTTGCGCAGGACCAAGAGTCGCCGCGAAGACACCTTGCCGTTACCGCCGACCACGGGACAGGCCATCGCCGACTATCTCCTGCACGAACGCCCGCCGAGCGCCAGTCGGGCGGTCTTCGTTCGCCGCATCGCGCCTTGCGACCGTCCGCTTGGCGCCGACTGCGTGCGCAAAACCATCCGCCAAGCCTACGCCCGTGCCGGTTTGCCCTATACCCGCTCGCACCTGCTGCGCCACACCATGGCCAGTCGCCTGCTGGCCAGCGGCAGCTCGCTCAAGGAGGTAGCCGATGTCCTACGTCATCGTTCGCTCAACACCACGCTGATCTACGCCAAGCTCGACAGTCGGAATCTGACCGCGGTCGCTTTGCCATGGCCAGGAGGTGCGGCATGAAGACCGCGACCGCCCTGCAAACGTACGTTGCGCAATTTCTGGACGAACGTCGGCGGCTCGGGCTTGCCTCGCGCTCGATGAGGTATGCCCTTGGGAGCTTCGCCCGCTACATCGATCGTCTGGAAACGCAGGGGCCGCTCACCGTCGAGGTCATGGCCGCGTGGGCACGCTGCCCGAACAATGGCAGCGACAATCCGCTGACTTGGGCGCGGCGACTGAAGATCCTGCGTCCCTTCGCCCGCTGGCTGCAGCAATTCGAGCCGGGCACCGAGGTGCCGGACGACAGCGTCTTCGGCAGCGTCGACCAGCGCTTGGCACCCCACATCTACACTCAGGAGGAGATCGCCGACTTGCTGGTCGCCGCGCGTGGCCTGTGCCCGCCATTGCGCGGCGCCACCTATGAGACGCTGTTCGGCTTGCTGGCGGCAACCGGCCTGCGCGTCTCCGAGGCGGTGCATCTCCTCGACGCGGATGTTGATCTACGATCTGGCCTGCTGGCGGTCCGCCGGACCAAGTTCGCCAAATCCCGCCAGGTACCACTGCATCCGAGCACGCTGGAGGTGCTAAGAGCGTACCGTCTGCTGCGCGATCAGCAGGTCGCGCGTACCGACGAGACGCCGTTTTTTGTCGGCACACGCGCTCCGCGGCAAGGATGTGTGCTGTGTCTGCGCCAGGTCGATCGGGTGTTCCGTGGCTTATGCAACCGATTGGCGTGGGTCAACCGCGGCGCCCATCACGCACCGCGCATTCATGACCTGAGACACACGTTCGTCGTGCGCCGCATGCTGCTCTGGCAGGCGCAGGGGATCGATGTTGACCAGCAGATGCTGGCCCTGTCTACCTACGTCGGCCATGCGATGGTGACCAACACCTACTGGTACATCACCGCGGTGCCCGCGCTGTTGGCACTGGCCGCCGAGCGGTTCGAACCGCTGCCAAGCAAGGAGGTCAGCCATGTCTGAAGCCACTTTAGTACGCATGCCTTCGTTTGCGGCACTGGTCCAGCAGTTTTTCACCGACTACCTGCTCGCTCAGCGCGCCATGAGCCCTAACACCGTCGCGTCCTATCGGGATGCGATGCTGCTGTTTCTGGACTTCGCGTACGAACGCCTGGGCAAGATGCCGACTGAACTGCGCCTAACGGATCTCGAGCCGGACTTGATCCTGGCATTCCTCGACGATCTGGAACAGCGGCGCAACAACTCGGTGCGCAGCCGCAATCTACGCCTGACCGCCCTGCGCGCGTTCCTGAAGTTCGCCGGACGGCGTGATGTCGCCTCCCTGTTGAGCGTCGAACAGGCGCTCGGCGTGCCGATGAAGCGCTTCGAGCGTCCCATGTTGGGGTTTCTGTCGCGCGAAGAGATGACCGCGGTGATTGGCGACCCAGGCGCGACCTGGACGTCGCAGCGCGACCACCTGTTGTTGACCATGCTCTACAACACCGGGGCGCGCGTCTCGGAGATCATCGCCGTGCGGGTCGCCGATGTTGTATTGGAGGCGTCTGCTTGTGTGCATTTGCACGGCAAAGGACGGAAGCAGCGCGCCGTGCCGTTGTGGAAATCCACCGTCCAGGAAGTCCGCGCCTGGCTGCGTTGCAATCCGGTGCTCGCGGCGGATGCGCCGCTGCTACCCAACCGCGACGGCCGCGCGATGACACGCCAAAACGTCAACCAACGATTCGATATCGCCGTGACCCGTGCCACCCAAACGCATCCCTCCCTCGCGAGACGGCATATCTCTCCGCACACGATACGTCACTCGACGGCCATGCATATGCTGCAATCCGGTGTGGCCTTCAGCGTTATCGCGCTTTGGATGGGCCACGAGAGCGTAACAACAACACATCGATACGTGGAAGCAGACTTGACGATGAAGGAACAGGCGCTCGCGCGACTTGAGGAACCCCATACAAAGATCCCCCGCTATCGCCCGCCCGACGCGCTGCGAGCATTCCTTGAAGCCCTCTAATTATGTAAAGAAGCCGCTGGCTCAAACGCCTGGGACTGCCGGGGCCAGCAGGCCAACTTTACATAGTTGATAACTTAACATAGGGGTCGCTATGTAAAGCTTTACATAGCGACCCATTCCGGTCAGTTGTTCTATGTACACGGGCGTTCCGGAGGGCACCCAAAGCGGACCCTCTCGCCGGCTATGCAGGCGCAAAACTCTCCACGCTCATCCTCCGTGCAGTAGTTCAACCAGAGCAGCGTATAAGGAAGGTGTTTCCACAACGGTCAGCATGGCTGGATCTAACGATCAGCCGCAGGCCAAGCGGCGGGGCTCGGAGGCGGGCCATAGTGATCTAGGGGCAGGAGAGTCGGGTTGCCATGGTCGGGGTCGGTCTGCCTCTCGGGAACCCAGTGTAGCCAACGCCACATGTCGCCAGTCGCTTCTACAATGCGGTTTGCGCCGGGCTCCCAGACCGCGTGACCAACATAGCCAGCGCCGGCGGATGCGTGAGCACGTAACAACTCACCGGATTCGACATCCCACAGCAATAACAAACCGTCGAGGCCTACAGATGCGAGCAACTTTCCATCAGGTGAGAAGGAACACTTAATCACCCGACTTTGATGACCTCTGAGTGTTCTTTCGAGTACCAGATGTCTTGCGCCCCAGAGTCGTACAGTCCCATCGTCTCCACAAGAAGCAACCCGATATCCGTCTGGCGAGAACCGACAGTCGAGAATCCACCCATGTCCACCGTCAATTGTGGAAATGCGCGTTCCGTTATGGACATCCCATCGGCAGATCCTTCCATCCCAACCCGCCGAAATCAGTTGATCTCCCTCAGGAGAAATCTGGCAGCCCCAAACCGCGCCTTCATGGGCATCGACTTCCAGTACGGCTTCACCGGATTGCACACTCCAAGCCCGGATCTTCCCATCAAGCCCCCCCGAAATAAGCATACTGCAATCCCTGGAGAACGAGCAATTCATCAAGCTTCGATCAGGGCAAGCGCACTCCCACATTATCTCGGATAGGCGGGCATCTGATAAACGGATGACGCAATCATCTTGTATGGTTGCCAGATGGAATCCGTTGGATGAGATTGCAAAATCACGGATCTGTCTAGAGGAGCCTCCTAAAGGGTCTCGCCTGTAGCCAGTCTTCGTATCCCATTGCGCGATTCGCCACGATTCATCGATGGCCATTATGCTGGACCCATCGTACGAAAACTGCCACTTCGACCAACGCCCGCTAAAATCCCCAACGACTTTGTGCGAATGGCCTGAAGCCACGTCCCATAAGATAGAACGGCCAATCCAGTGACTAAACAATAACAACTCACCGTCGGGAGAAAATTGGCAGCCATCGGCATTCGCGAACTGCGTTCCCAATGCGATTGTAGGGTTTTCCAGAAGGCTGTCGATGAGCTGCGGGTTGGCGTGGCGCTGGGTGTAGAGAACGGTCGCGCCATCAGGAGAGAAATGGCAACTAAATATTGGCGTCTGTTCGAAAGTGCGATCCGCGATAAGCTCTTGAGTTTTCAAGCAATATAAGCAAAATTCGCCGTCAGATGAGCCAGACAAGAGCCGGGTTGAATCCGGGGAGAATGCGCAGCAGGTTATCGGCCCACCATGGGCCGCGAAGTTGTGCTCATGGCTCCAGCTTTCAGCATCAATTACGCTCATTGTCCCGTCTGAGAAGCCAATCGCAACGTATTCGCCATCAGGAGAATATGCGCCCGCCATAGCTCGCTTTTCTGTTCTGCTGAACGTCCTAATGCATTTACCTGAGGCAAGGTCGTATAAGCGCGCCGCGCCCGAATCTCCGATGCAAAGCAAGTCCAGTCCGCTAGGGGATATGTGGCATTGCCTATAGCGGACCCTGTCCACGCCAGCCTCGAAAACGGTAGTTCGCGTACTCGCATCCCACAATTGCATGACCCCGTCCTCGCTGGCTATCACGAACCGCCTACCATCGTTGGCGAATGCGCAGGCGCGTATGGGGCTTCCATTCACATTAATGGAGTCAATGCATAAGTTATTACCGCTATTCCACAGGCGTACATTTCCGTCTTCTCCAGCAGACACTATGTCTAGCCCATCAGGCGAGAACGCTGCATTTAAGACCTTTTGATGATGGCTATTCCAGCATTGCAGTAATTGACCGTCCTTGACGTCCCATATGGTTAGGGTGCCATAACCACCCGCGCAGAGGACGCGCAGTCCGTTCGGTGAGAACACGCAGAAGTTCTGCGGTCCGGAATGGGGCCTAAGCCAGTGAAGTCTTACATCATCGGGGGGGAATTGAAGTGCAGGGTTGAGAGGGCCGGAAATGATACTATTGAACTGGTCGGATGGGATCGGGGTTGACGAGAAGAATTTCGGCCGATATCCGTGAGCACCCGCCCACTGTGCGCCGAGTAATCCGGTGTTTTTCCATGTGGCGGCGGTGCACTGCGCCTCCGTCCATGTCGTGTTGCTGGCCTCGCTGTCAAGAAAACAGCACTGATAGATGAGGGCGCGGTGGAAAATCGCGCCTTTGAGGCGTACGCCTTCGAAGCGCGCACGATGAAGCCTGGCACCGGTGAAATTGGCCCTGCTCAGGTCGAGGGGGGACCGGTCGGGCAGTGATCGGAATTCATAGTCGGTGAGGTTGGCCCCGGGGAGCGCGATACCTCGTAGGTCCGGCATGGGCCAGCCCTGGCCGTAGGCCCGCAGGGCATAGTCGAGCAGAAGTTCGCTGATCTGGGGGCGGTAGGCCGTGCGCCAGGCCGAGAGCCGCCGGATCAGGGCCGGGTCGTCCGCTTCCGCCAAGCGCTGGCCGAGGAAGTCCAGGGTCTCCAGGCTCGGGCGCTTCATCGCCCAGCTTTGTGGGGCATCGTCGCTCAGGGCCTGGAGCAGGTAGTCGGCCAGGAAGTACTCCAGCAGGGATGTATGGGCGAAGCGGAAACTGCTGCGGATCCCCTTGTCGTCGGTCTCGTCCTGGCGGGCGAGGAAGGTGGCGGTGCGTAGGTCCTCTTCGAGTTGGTCCGGGTGCAGATTGGCATAGCGCCGCCGAAGGTCCGGCTCGGACTCCCGCCATTCGTGGAACCAGGGCTCGATGGCGTCGGCGGGCAGGAGCCCGCTGCCCTCTCGCCACAGGTGGGCGGCGAGGTGGGCAGCCAGGCGCAGCTTGTGCTCGGGGCGGATGTGGTGCTTGCCGGCGTCACGCTCCAGCCAGCGCTCCACCATTCGCCGATACAGGGTGACGCCGTAGACTGGGCGACCGGCCAGGCGGTCGACCTCGATGGCAGGGATGAATTCGCTCACCAGCTTGAGGGTGTAGGGGCGCTGCGTCAGCTCGGTGAGGTTGTGGACGGAAGCGATCGTCTCCAGCAGGGCGTCTGTGTCCGTACCGGGCAGGGTCCCGGCAAGATAGCGGCGGACCTGGTCCTGGTGCAGGGGCAGCAGGACCATGGCGCGAAAGGCGTCCGGGCCGCGGTCGCCGCGCTCTTGGCCGGTGAAGTGGTTCTGCTGGTCGCGCAGGGTGCGGAAGTATTGGGTGCGGCAGGAAACCAGGATCCGCAGCCTGGGCCCGGCGCCGTCCTGGGTATTCGGGCGGATCACGCCCGCTTCCCGCTGGCGCTGGCGGGTGAGGGGCTCCAGGCGCAGCAGCTCCCGGGTGAAGGACTGCCCGTCGGGCTCGCTCAGCTTGACCAGGGCCTCGTCCAAACCGTCGAAGATGACCACAGCCCCTTGGTCCAGCCAGCCCTCAAAGGCGGGTAAGTCCAGACCCTCCCCGCCGCCGACGAGCCAGCCCCGGGCCATGCATTCCTCGACGACTTCTTTCAGTCTGGGGACGCGTTCATTGACCCCGGTGAGATTGCGCAGGTCGAAATAGAGTCCCAGGGGTCGAGTGGGGTCCTCCCGGCGGCGGTCGCGCAGAGCCACCGCGAGGCGCTGGCAGGAGACGGTCTTGCCCATGCCGTACTCGCCGAGCAGGGCGAAATAGGGCGGTGCGTCCGGCTGGTCCACCCAGTCAAGAAGGGTCTCCATCACCGGTAAGCCGGGGGTGTCCGGGTCCGGGCCCTCGCTGCGGTCCAGGTCCTTGTGCAGGCTGGCCGCGAGGCCGCGGGCGTCTTCGATACGCTGGCGGGTGGGGATCAGGGCCAAGTCCTGTACGCCCATGGCCTCGGCGTCGGGGTCCCGCCAAGGCGCCCGGCGGCTCGGATCCGGCGGGGGGCCGTCGGGCGGTGGTCGGGGCCGGTCATAGAGGCTGCCGAGCGCCAGGGCGGCATGGATCACCAAGGCGGCGTTCCTCGCGGCCAGGGCTTGGTCGTGCTCCTTGGACTTGGCGCCCTTGTTGCCGTCGCCCCAGTCGCAGATGGCCTTGACGATGATCCAGTCCACCTTGTGGCGGTCGGCGGCGAGCTGTATGCCGACGGCCTCCATCTCGCCGCCGATGGCCTCCTGCTCCAGGGCCAAGAGGCTCATGCGGTAGTCCAGGTTGTCCACCAGCCGATTGCCGGAGAGGAGCGTGCCGAACCGGACCTTGGGCCAGGCATCTCCGGTGGCGGGGTTCGACTCCCGGCGCTGGTTCAATGTGTCCAAGCGGTTGTATAGGACGGGGGAGGCGGAGGGCTTGTCGCCGCGCAGGTCGAAGGTCCCGTCAGCATTGACCCGGCCCAGCTCGTAGCCACGGATGCACTGGGAGACCAGAACATCGCCGATGGCTTGCTTGGTTGGGTTGACACCAAAAGCGATGCCGACGGCGATGACGGCATTGGGGTTCCAGTCGCGGATGGCGTCGTGGGCGGCATTCTGGGCCTCGCCCTCTCCCTGCTTGCTCACCCGATGGACCACCCGCATGCCATGCAGGGTGCCGAGCAGGTTGTAGGTCATGCCGTTGCGGGTCTGCACCGGCGGGTTGCCCTGGGGGTGGAAGCGGCCGAGCACCGCGGTGGTCTCGTGCTGGTTGAAGGTCAGGAGCACGACCACCGGGCAGCCCTCGGCGGGCATACCGCGCTGATCCGGCACCAGTTGCCCAGGGGGAATGGCGTTCAACTCGCCGGTCTCCGGGGGGGCGGGGTCCGAGATCGGGCCCTCGAACCAAACCCAACGTTGGGTGGGCCCGAGCTTCTTGCCGCTGGTGATGGCCGCCCGCAGGGGGGAGCCCGCGCCCTGGGCCGCCTCGTTGATGGCCTTGAGCAGGCGTTGCAGGGCGGTATTGGCGCTGGCGGGGGTGTTGAGGGGGAACAACTCAGCCTGGACGCGGGCGACCTGGATGCGGTCGTCGGACTCGGCCAGTTGCAGGAGGCGCTGGGCGTGCTGGCGGTAGGTATCCGAGAGGTCCAGCCGCTCCAGGGCCTTGCGGGCGAAGTAGATGGCCAGGGCGGACATGGGTGCGTCCTCGCTGCGCTTTCGTTGGGGGCAGCCTAGCCTAGCTGGACCAGACGCGCAAGGCGCTGTGTCGGTTATGTCGGAATAGGGACTGACTTGCCTCGGAACCCCGCCATGGACTACCTCGCAGGAAACCGGAGGAAACCAGGCGCAAGGGCGCGCGAGCGGGATAAAGAGCGGGCAGGGCTAGGGTCGAATGCTTCGATCTGTCGGGCGGCCGCTTAGCGTTGCTTGGCCGTCGCCAACAGAACCATGCTCAGCGACCGCTCCTGGCCGACAGCGCCCCTTCGGATCTGCACCGCCGAGGGACCGCGACAGATCGCTCTTGGGGCGATGCGACCGCAGAGCAGCCAAGCAGGAGTGACAGCTCCTCGGGCCAAGCCGCTGACCTGACTTCATGCCATGCCTCTGTTTCCCCTTCCTACGACGAGGAAACAGACCAAGAAGACCACCATTGATTCGTCGCCGACCGCACATGAACCGTGGAACAAAGGCAAACTGATTGGCCAGAAGCCGCCGCTGACGTTGCATGAGATCTGGACCATTCGCACTCAGCTGCGCATGACCGGGATGAGGTTCCCCAACCAAAAAAGCAGTCGTTTTTCCGAGAGGCGCGGGCTTGCGGTTCGGGTGATCAAGAGTTATATATTAATATAATCTCACCAACGGAGGTGCAACATGCACCAGACCACTCTGCGAAAGGTCGGCGGCTCGGTGATGCTGGCCCTCCCGCCCGCCATCCTCGACCTGCTGCACCTGCGCGCCGGCGCGACAGTCGGCTTGACCGTCGATGCGGGTCGCCTGGTGATTGAGCCGTCGCCGCGGCAACGTTACAGCCTGGACGAATTGCTGGCCCAATGCGACGCATCGGCCGACATCAGCGAGGAAGATCGCTCCTGGCTTGATGACGGGCCGGTCGGCAGCGAGTTGCTGTAATGGAGCGCGGCGACATCTACCTCGTCTCGCTGGACCCGACCTCGGGACATGAACAGCGAGGCACTCGGCCGGTTCTGGTCGTGTCTGCGTCGGCCTTTAATCAACTGACGAGAACGCCGGTCGTGCTGCCCATCACTCGCGGAGGCCATTTCGCGCGCACGGCCGGTTTTGCCGTATCGCTGACGGGGACGGGAACGAACGCGACAGGCGTCGTGCGGTGCGATCAGCCTCGCGCCATGGATCTGGGGTCGCGCAACGCACGTAAGCTTGAAAGCGTGCCGACCGTCGTCATGGATGAGGTGCTGGCAAAGCTCGCTGCGATTCTGGAGTGAGGACGGGCGGCGGCGATAGATCGGCCCGCCAGGTCGACATCGCGCCGGCCATTGCGCTGGGCGTCTAATAGGTGGCTCAATAATCAATCAAGACGTGACACAGAGCCATAGGGCGCGATTTGCAGGCTCGCCGCATCCTAAATGACTCTTACCCTAAAAGAGCAGTTAGCGCCCGTCGCGGGGCGTTTCCAGCCTGCGGGCGAGTACACATAGCGGCGGTTCGGCGGCTATGCCGGGGCCGGCAGCGCGGCCGGCGGCTGCAATTGGCGACCGTTGAGGTACTTCACCAGCGCAGGGGAGAGCACCCGGCACCAGCGTTGCAGGGGACGGATGATCAAGGGTGATGTTAAAAAACCGGATAGTCCGATTGATCCCGGAGGCTTAGCGAACCTTTCTCTGAAAGGTGATACGTGTTTGGATGAGGGTCTGTCTTGGGGGTGCATAGGGGTCCACTGCACGAAACACCTGGAAAGGCTGGAATGACCCAGAAGTTCCGTGCACGGTGCGGCTTGCCGTGTAGTCTCATTGTGACTACAATATGGCTATCTGAACCTTTCCCGGAGAATCACCATGAGCACCGCCGATACCTACGTTCGCGCTCGCATCGACACCAACACCAAGGAACGCGCCGCTGAG
>RZZS01000109.1 GCA_009929775.1 Alphaproteobacteria bacterium | reverse complement strand
CACACGAACGGACTGGTGCGGCAGTACATTCCCAAGAAAAGAAGCGTCCCTCCCTCCGCGACGGAACTTGACAGAATAGAGACGCTCCTCAATAACAGATCGAGGAAAATACTGGGATTCAACACCCCGCAAGAAGTCTTTTCCGCCGCATTGGCCCGCCCACCCCCCAATCGGGCACTTCACTGTTGAAAGGGCGCGGCGTTTCTGTCAGCCTTCTCGGCTTTTTTTCGCTGTTCGGCGGACGTCCGTGCTTCTGCGAGCAAACGTTTTGCGGCAGCGTAGGCCTCTTCGGTCGGCTCGTGTCCCGAGAGCATGCGGGAAATTTCCTCGACGCGGTCCTCGGGCGAAAGCGCTTTTACGACCGAGGTCGTCGTCTTGCCGTCAGTCTGCTTGCTGACATGCAGGTGCTGCTGGCCGCGCGAGGCGACCTGCGGGCTGTGGGTAATGACAAAGACCTGCGCCTGACCGGACAGTTCGGCAAGCCGCTCGCCCACGGCGGAGGCAGCCGCGCCGCCGATCCCGGTGTCCACTTCGTCGAAGACGAGTGTCGGGGTCATCTGGACTTCCTGCACGACAACCTTGAGCGCCAGCATCATACGCGCCATTTCACCGCCCGACGCTGTTTCCGCAATCGACGTGAAGGGGGTGCCGGGGTTCATGCGCGCCATGAACGTTACGGTATTGAGGCCGAGATTCGTCCAGGGAAGTTCCGTGTCTTCCTTGACCCGAACTTCGAACTGGGCGTTGGCGAGTTTGAGGGGCGCCATTTCGCGCGTCACTTCGGTGCTCAGCCGGACCGCCGCTTTCGTCCGGTGCTCGGTCAGCACGTGGGCGTGATGGCGGTACGCCTGGCGGGCGTCGTGCAAAAGCTTTTCGAGTTCGGCAAGCCTCTCCCGGCCGTTGCGAATCCGGTGGAGCTTGGTCGTCAGTTCGACATGCAGCCTGTGAAGCTTTTCGAGCGGAACGCCCGACTCGTCGGACAGGCCGTGCAGGACGCCAAGCACATGTTCAAGTTCGGCCAGCGCGCTCGTATCGATCTCGTATTCCGGTGAAAGATTGCGAATCTCCTGAACGGCATAGCGCGCGTTTTCCAGCGCATCGGCGAGATATTTTTTGAGGTTCGCGACCTTCTCCTCGTCCAGATTGGCCTGACGGTTGATCGTATGATTTGCGAAAGACAGCGAACCGACGATCCCGTTTCCGGCGATGAACTGCGAGAGGATCGCCTGAAAGGCTTCCGAACTTTCCTTGGCGGTCAGAAGCTCGTTATAATCCTCAAGCACCTCGGGGACGAATCCCTCCTCCATTCCCAGCTCGTCGAACGTCCGCACGATCTGCTCGATGCGCTTGGCCTTGTCCTTGTGCTGGGCGAGGAAGAGCTTTTCGTCCTCAAGCTCCTTTTTGTAGCGGTGGACCTCGGCGAGCGCCGTGGCGACATTCTTGAACACTTCGGGCGGGAAATCTCCGGAAAGGTCGAGAATGCGCAACTGGTTGTCCGGGTCCATCAGGCTCTGGTTGGCGAACTGACCGTGAATTTCGATCATGTAGGTGCCGAGTTCGCGCAGAAAATCCCGTTCGACCTCGGAACCGTTCACGAGGATTTCCTCGGTCTCGTCCTTGCGGATGATCCGGTCGATGCTGATGGAGCGCGTGGACTTCTTGCAAAGCTTGTGCTCGAGAAGGAAATCCCAGATGCGGTGATCTTCGGGTGGCTCCAGCGTTGCCCTGATGGTCGACTGGTCCGACCCGGTCCGAATGGCCTCGAACCTTGCGGGTTCACCGAGAATAAGCCCCATCGCTCCGAGCAGGATCGATTTACCCGCCCCGGTTTCACCGGTCAGGATCGTAAGCCCGTCCTTGAATTCCAGTTCGAGTTTGTCAATGATTACAAACTGTTCTATCGAAAGTGTCTTGAGCATGAAGCAGCGATCGCCTTGAAGTGGGTACTGTACAAGGATACCATCCTTTATTGAATAATGTGAAATTAAAGCTAATAACCTGTTAACGTGAAAAATCACCGCCATGGACTGGGTCGTTTATATTCTCGGATGCGCCGATACGACGCTTTATACGGGCATCACCAATGACCTGCCCGCTCGCCTCGCCGCTCATGAAAGCGGCTCAGGCGCAAAATATACCCGCGGCCGGGGACCGTTTGAACTCCTCTACCGCGAAGAGTTTCCGTCCCGCAGCGAAGCCTCGAGGCGGGAACGGGCGATCAAGTCGAAAAGCCGCCGTCAGAAGCTCGCCTTGTGCGGGGGAATGGCTCCTTCCAATATTCCGGGAGAATGCCCGTGCACGAAATGACAGTTTGCCTCTCGCTGCTCAAGCAGGCTGAAGAGGTCGCGCGCGCTCATGCGGCTCGCTCCGTCGAGCGGATCGTGGTCATCCTCGGCCCTCTTTCGGGTGTTGAGCCCTTGCTCCTCGACGGTGCGTTTTCAATCGCGCGCAAGGGAACCATCGCCGAAAACGCGGATCTGGTTTGCGAAGCCGGTACCATCCGGGTTCGGTGCCGCGCCTGCGGGAGCGAGGGGCCGGGCAGCCTGTCAAGCCTTGCCTGCACGGCGTGTTCCAGCCCGGACACCACCGTAACGGCCGGACGGGAACTTATACTGAAACGACTTGAACTCGGTCTCCCGGACGAGGATACTGAAGCGATATAAGCAAGGGAGAGCACAATGTGCGAGACATGCGGGTGCGGCCTGAAAGGCCATCATCATGACCACGATCACGGCCACCGTCACGACGGTGCCAAAGGCGAGGCCATTGAGATCATGCAAAACATTTTGCATGAGAATGACCACAACGCCGCCCACAACCGCGAACATTTCGAGCGGCACGGCGTTCTCGCCGTCAATATCATGTCCTCGCCGGGCTCCGGAAAGACCCGCCTGCTCGAAGCCACCATCGACGCGCTGAAAGGCCGCTACCGGATCGGCGTCGTCGAGGGCGATCTCGAAACCGAAAACGATGCGGCCCGCATCCGCGCCAAAGGCGTGCCCGCGGTCCAGATCACGACCGGAACCGCCTGTCACCTCGACGCGCGGCTCGTGCACGACGCGCTGCACGACATGAATCTCGACGAACTCGACATCGTTTTCATCGAAAATGTCGGCAATCTCGTCTGTCCGGCCGCGTTCGACCTCGGCCAGCATGCGAACGTGGTTCTGCTGTCCGTGACGGAAGGCGACGACAAACCCGCGAAATACCCGGTTATGTTCCACGAGGCCGACCTTGTCGGTATTACGAAAACTGATTTTCTTGATTTTATCGACGATTTCAGCGTTGAAAAAGCAACTGCCTGCATCCGCAATCTTGCCACTCGCGCCGACATTCTCCAGCTCTCCGCCAAGAGGCCGGAAACGCTGGGTCCGTGGGTCGAGTGGCTCGAAAAGCGGCTGGCCGGGGTCCGGGGATCCGAACGCAAGACGGCCTGACGAAACGTCGCACGGCAGCCTCCGGCATTTCTGTTGCTCATCGGGCCTTCTTTATATAAGAAGGAAGGGGTTGTTTTATAGAAAATGGAAAGCCGGTAAACTAAACAGGGCAGGACGGAACGGGTTTCGGATGGGATCACGACTTGGCGAGATTTTCGGGCGTCTTTCCGACTGGCGTTCGGCGCATGACGCCAGTTCTGCAAAAAAATCCGAAATCTCCCCTGAAACCCATGTCCGGCTGCGAAGCGGGAGCGCTCTTCTTACCCCTCTTGAGGACATGCGGACGCGTTGGGGGCTGGTTTCCGCGTGGTGGAAATCGGATCAGAAGCTATTGGCCTGGTCGCTTGTCGGAACGATTGTCGCCACCAGTCTCAGCGTCGTGGGCACGGGAATTGTCGGCGCCTACGTTGCCGGACAGTTGCTTCAGACATTTACGGAAGCTGTCACCGCCGCGGCGCAGCAGAATCCCGAAATGGTCGCCGAGGCGGCAAAAGACATCGCCGTTCTCATCGGAGTCGAAGGCGGCCTTGTCGCCGCGAACGCCGCGCTCAATGGCGCGAAAGACATTGCCGGCAAGTTCATGCATCTCAAGTGGCGGAACTGGCTTGGCGATCAGCTCGAAACGCACCTGCTTCGAAACCGGCACTTCGTTCACCTCGTTTTCAACAAGGCGGCCAACGACGACGACCCCGCGCGCATGCCGGATAATATCGACCAGCGGATTCAGGAGTCCGTGAAGAATATGACCGGAAGCGTCGGAGGCCTTGCAATGGGCGCCGCCCATACGAGTTTTTCCGTCCTCGGTTTCGGCGGCAGGCTGTTTGCTCTCTCGGTCCCTGTGGCGGGACTGTCGATGTTCGGCTCTTCAGGATTTGCCACGCTGGCGATCGGGGCGATGCTCGCTTATGTCGGCCCGATGACCTACATCGCCTACAGGCAGGCGCGGGTTCTCAAGGACCTGATGGATGCCCAGCAGACGACGGAGGGGGA
Source organism: Alphaproteobacteria bacterium (assembly GCA_009929775.1). GTDB lineage: Bacteria > Pseudomonadota > Alphaproteobacteria > Micavibrionales > Micavibrionaceae > RZZS01. The sequence continues at coordinate 1,504 of RZZS01000109.1, read as the reverse complement.
TTACCGCGCGGTACTCAACGGGCTGGTGAACAATGCCGATCAGATTGCCGCCGCCGGTAACGAGCGTATCGAGAAAAAAGTCATCGATGCCGTTTACAAGCCTGTCGATTCGGTCTGGAAAAAATATGCCGTTTCCACAAGCATCTATGCGGCCTTTCTCAATCTTCAGAGCGGTTTCGCGGGCAGGGTCTATTCGTACCTTCCCAGTCTGCCCGGCCTTCTCTCGGGCGATTTCAACATTGCCCAGTTTCAGGAAACCGCGAGCCTCACACGCGCGAATATCGACGAATCCTCCTGGGTGATCAAAACCCTGCCGGACTGGGCCAATCTCGGGGCGAATGTCGACCGCGTGACCTCCGTCGTCGAGGCCATGCTGGCCGTCGAAGATGCGAAGGAGCACTACGCGAAAAGCGGAGTCGCGGAAATGGAATACGCGACCCGAGCGAACGGCGGGGGGATCGTCCTCGAAAACGTGGAGCTCATGCATCAGGGGCAGGAAAAGGCCTTTCTCCGCGCCCCGCGCATTCATCTGAAACCCGGGAAATTCACGGCGGTCATGGGACCGTCGGGATGCGGAAAAACGACTCTCATCAAAGCGATCTTCCAGCTCCACCCCTATGGGCGCGGCCGCATCACCGTTCCGGAAAACGCCTCCGCGATGGAGGTCGGATTGCCCGGGGCGCGCAAGTCGCTCTACGTGGCGCAGGACGCGTTTCTCCCGGACAAGCTCACGCTCAAGCAGCTCGTCTGTATGCCGGCGGACGAGGACGACCCGGCGTTTGACGATGTCAAGGTCGCGGACGCGCTGGCGAAAGTCGGTCTTGAAGGCTTTATCGGCAATCTCAGGGACGAGCACCACGACGGACGAAACTGGGACAAGGTTTTTTCCGGCGGTCAGAAACAGTTGATCGTGCTTGCCCGCATTCTTTTGCATCAGCCGGACATTCTTGTCCTTGACGAGGCCGTTTCGGCGCTGGACGCAGCCACGAAGATCCGGTTCCACGACGTGCTGAAGCGGGAGTGCCCGCACACCGCCGTCGTGAGTATTATCCATGATCCCGAACTTATAGGCGATTCAGACGGTCCGTCCTTTTACGACGAACTCGTCCTGATGAACCGGGGCAGACGCTTCGACTCTGGAAATCCGACGTTCGAGACGTCCCAGTTCGATATGACGGAGACCGGAAACCGCCGGATCGCCCGGCGCGCGTTGCAGGTCGCGCTCGGCATGCCAAAGATCAGACGAACCCCGGCGCCGAACGAGTCCGTGAAGTCCGAACCGGAAGGGGCGCGGCCCGGGCATGCGCGCGACCGGAGCCCCGGCCGCGGCGCGCATTCCGCTCCGCGGTTCGAGTAAAAGGAAAAGCGCGCTGATCCGCCCCTGGAGCACATTCCTGTTGGATTGACCCGTCCAGCGACCCCCACCCACTCGGCTAATTGCTTTGGCTTCGCCAAACCAAAGCCTCATTGCCCTCCCCCGCAAGCGGGGGAGGGTTGGGTGGGG
>RZZS01000185.1 GCA_009929775.1 Alphaproteobacteria bacterium | reverse complement strand
GTCCGCGGGAGAAGTCGGCTGTAATCCAGATCCCTGGTGTCGGCGCTATAGAGCGGCCGGTGGGTCAACTCGTTGATGGCGATCATGGGCGGTATTCCTCGCTCATCATCGGAGCCAACCGAGCCGTGCGGCGTGTCGCGATGATGCGTTGGCGGCGGCGCAGAAGGATCAGTCGCGGAATCGCCCAATCGGCGGCGAGGCAGAGGATCGCGAATGTCATGCTCAGTGCGCCGATGATGATGAGGGTGTCGGTCATTGGGGTTGCTCCTTCGTGGCTTGATTGACGCTCGGGTCGGTAATCGTCCATCCGTCGCGCGGTTGCGGGCTCAGCCAGATCTCGACGCAATCGGTGCCGATGCGGCGGTCGGAAAAGGCGGTTTCGCCTCGGTCGCCGGTGCAGCGGTACATGCGCCAGAGGTCGGCGGCTGGGGCTGCGGTCGATGTGCCGATGAGGACGGCGAGGAGGAGGGTGGTTCGGGTCATTGGGTGTGCTCCTGGTGGGTGATCAGTGTGCAGCTCGGCACAACTCCGCAAATGCGGCGAGCATTCGGAGGGCTTGGGCGCGTTGGGGTTCGGTGAGGGTGGCGAGGATGGCGTCGGCGGGGGTTTGCTGTGCGGTCGCGCACTCGCCGAACATGATGAAATACGGTGAAACGCCCATCGCCTTACTTGCAAGCAACAGCGCTTCTGCGTCGCATTTATCGGAAAATCCAAGCTCCCATTGGGCAATCGCAGCGCGGCTTACGCCGGCAACTTTTGCGACGCTGTCTTGCGTCAATTTTCTTGCTGTGCGAGCGGCTTTGAATCGGATGCTCCACTCTTTTTTTGCCTTTTCCGGCTTTGCGATAGACGTATCAATCGCTTTGACGATCGCGCTTACCGCTTCATCGAAATCAACATTGAACCATTCGCCATAGACGCGAGAAGAATCCAAGATGTCATGTGCTGAAATCTCAGCAGCAATAGACGCCGATGTTGGCATCGAAACCCATGCCCGGATAATTCCACCTCCAATCTCGCGCGAAATATTGTTGATCCTAAGCGTCGGCTTTCTTGATCTTCCGATCTTGACCATTCCGTCGCGCTGTTCGATTGCGTAGACGTGCATTGTGGCTTTCCCAGGTGTCTCGCCGATGCGTTCGGCTTGAGCTGAAGATTAGGCGCACCTAACATCGAAGTCAAGCGAAATTTAGGCATACCGAAGCATGCCTAAAAATCA
>RZZS01000108.1 GCA_009929775.1 Alphaproteobacteria bacterium | reverse complement strand
GGGAAAATCTCCATAAAATCCGTCATGGTCGCAGGGTACTCTATCATCGGCTGAAACACTACATGTAGTAGCGTGGGCAGTCAACTGCATAGCCCCGTACGCAAATTCCGGCAGGATAGTTGCTTTCGCGCGCACCGCGCGCCCGCTTTCCGCAACCGCAATCTCCTCAACCTCGCCGATTTTCGCCCCGCGGAAAACAATCCGTGCGCCCTTCGTCACGTCGTTCATCGTTTCCGCGCGCAGTATGATCTCGAATCCCGGCTCGGTTCCCGGCGCGTGCGGCCAGGCAGATGCCTGAAGCGTAAACACGCTCCGATCCTGCACATACGAGCCGACATCCTTCGGCGGCGTGAAAAAAGAGACGTTCCCGCGCAAGAAATCGCCAAGCGACCCGACATCAACGGACGCGCCGGAAAACAGGTCGAAACTCGCCTCGAAGACCTTGCGGGTCCAGAACACCGAGGATGGCGCAACAAGATCTCCGTAGCCTGGGTCTATCACCGCCTCCGCGTAGGCGCTAGTTCCGTCTCCGCCGAGGTGGATGTTCGTGATCCGCCCGACCTCTACCCCGCGAAACAGAACGAGCGAACCTTCGCTCAGGCTTTCCATGTCGTCGCTTTTGAGCAGCACCACCTTGTCGGCGGGGTTGGCGATTCGCTCAGGTGCGCCCGGCAGAGCTTCGAAGCGCCGCTGGAGATTCTTCCCACTGCCCGGCGACGCCTCGATGTGTGTACCCTGAACGAGATATTTGAGGCCCGAGACGTTCGGGAAATTGATTTGAGGTTCAACGATCCAGTATTCCGTTCCCTCGCGCATGAACGCCCCGGCGTACTTCTTATAAAGACTTGCCGTTACCGTCACGGACCGGAGATCCTCGTTCAATTCAACCTTTTGAACTTCGCCGACCGCAACGCCAAGATAACGTAGATTCGTGCGCCCTCGCTCGACAGACACTTCTTCATCGAAGACAATCTCGATCTGCGGACCGGTCACATAATACCGCTCCCACAGAAGCCATCCGGAAATCACCGCCGCAACAATCGGGATCAGCCAGATAAAAATCTGCCCGAAACGTGTGGTGCGAATCGCGGCAACCGGGAGATTCCCGTCCGTGCGTTCGGTTTCGTCCGTTTCAAACCCGCTCATAACAGCGCCAGATCGCTTTGGTGTTGAAGGCCATCGAAGCGAACATTGTGCAAACCACCATCGCGGTGAAGAAAGCAAGGCCGATTTCCGGCGCGGCATAAGCCATGTCACGAATTTGCAGCAGCGCGATCAGGATCACCACGAGAAAGATATCGAGAAATGACCAGTGCCCGGTGCGATGAATAAACTCAAAAAGATATGTTTTGAACAGTTTCCCGCGGTCACTGCGATAGCTCATCGTGACAACCAGCATGCCAACGATTTTCAGAAGCGGAATTATGATACTGGTAAACAACACAACCACCGCAATGGTCGGCATACCCGCCTCCGAAAGTTCACGCACGCCGGACCAGATCGTATTCTCTCGGGTGTCGTTCCACAGCTCCATGCGCATGACCGGAAAGCTCATGGCCGGGAAAAACAGGAACAGCCCCGCAAGCGACCAGGCCTGAGCCGCCCGGATCGTCCCGTCCGCGCTGCGCAGGATCATGGAGCCACATTCGACACAGTATGCCTTCTGCCCGCGTCCCGTGAACTGGACGCGTTGGAAGGTTCCGCAGGTTTCGCATTCCTCGATTTGCTCGAACGCCATACCGTTGACAACGGAACGAGGCGAATGGAAGTTCACGCGCGCCGCTTTTAAGCGTCGATACCGGGACTAACGCAAAGTTACCACTGTGCTCCAGGAAGCGTAGGGCTTCGGTCGAGGTGGCTAGACGGCGTATATTGGCTTGATTGCGGAAAACCGGGCGGCACGAATTTCTCAGCTTCATCAAACACGCCGAAATGCTCCGGAGCGAATTTCTGCGCTGCTGACAGAAACTCGTAAGCGTACTGTTTTCCCACAGGGCTGGAATCAAAATCGCCTTGTTGATACAGGCGCCTTGTCGTTTCATACATCAGGGCCGGATCATCGCGCAACGCACCGATTCCAGCCACCTGAATCTCCGAGCGAAAATTGTCTTCGATTTGCGATCTTGTTTCCCCCGGAAGCATTGCGAGTCCTTCATCGATTGTCAGATTTCCCTTGTGCATGTCCACGATTGTCTTTCTGTGCACGGGGTCCATTCGAGGAAGTTCGTAGGAATCCAAAGAATAAATTCCCTCCGAACGGAGCATGTCTCCGAGAGCATCCTGAAGCTGACTTTTGCCAACCAGTTCTTTTCCGACTTCGTAGGCGATCGCCATTTGCGCATCATGAAGCGGATTTTGAAAATCGATGTCCTCGTCCGCAACGGGGACAGCGCCCTCCGAAGGTGTTCGCACACCCGGTCCAACGACATGTGTCCGCATATCGTCCTTAAAATAGAAGCCACTCAGGTTTCTGACCAAGGTATGATCGTCGACGGCACCGATGTCGCTCAGAAGACCTTTTTTATCTGCCGAACGCATGAAATGCACCATGCCCTGTTCAGCTTCGACTTCCCAGATCAGACGCTTGCCGTCGCTTTTTTCGGGCTGGTCGTGATGCGCAATTTCGTGAGCAATCGCCATAACCTGCCACTCGATGTCGGTTCCGCGGATATTCCCGATCTTGTCGGTGTCCAGACGAGCGAGGCTGGCGGCGGCTTCTTCCTTGGTCTGATGGCGGCTGGGACCAATTGTAATCCCGACATCGTTCCGACCGTCTCCATCGAGGTCTGCGTCCTCGGCCCTCCCTTTTCCAAACGCGACATCGTGGCCCAGAGACGTGATATCATTCTCGAAGGCCTCGACGGGAAAGTCAGGAAAATTGTTCTGTATGAACGACTTCAAGGCCGCAGCCTTGTCTTCGAATGTCATATCCTCGGGGTTCCGGTCATTGAGGACGTCTTCAGGCGTTACGACGATAACCTGCTTCATGTTCTGGGTTTCCGCCCACACGGGAAACTCCTCCGCCCATCGACCATAGTGGTCTGCGGTCTCATCCGACATATGGACCATCGTCTCGCCCGAACAGAACGATTTTGGCATGCGTCCCCTCGTCAACGTCCTGTAACCAGACGTATTATATTGGAAACTCGTTAATTATCGGTAATGGCTCTCCCGCAGTCGCAAGTGCTATGCGTCCCGGTCCCCGCCCTCCCCGATCCACCCCTTGCGCCAGAAGTACAAAAGAAGGGCCAGCGCCACGAAGAGCATCAGCCCGAGCGCGAACGGGTAGCCGAACGCCCAGCCGAGTTCGGGCATGTTCCAGGGTGAGGCGTCCGTATTGAAATTCATGCCGTAGACGCCGGAGATGAACGAGAGAGGAATGAAGATCGTGGCGATAATCGTGAGGACCTTCATGATTTCGTTCATTTTTTGCGAAAGGGCCGACATATACAGGTCAACGAGCCCCGCCGCACGCTCGCGGTAGGTTTCCAGCAGGTCGATCACCTGAATGACATGGTCATAGCAGTCACGCAGATAGGGCCGGGTATCCTTGCGGATCAGTTTGCTCTCGGTCGACTGGAGGAACGAGACCGCCTCGCGCATCGGCCACATGGCATTGCGCAGGCGCTGCAGGTCTCGCTTGATGTCGTGAGCTTCTTCAATCACAGATTTACGGGGATTGGCGAGGATCATGTCCTCAAGATGGTTCAAGCGCGAGCTGTAATGCTCGAGCACCGGGAAGTAGCTGTCGACGATCGTGTCGATCACCGCATAGGCAAGATAGTCCGCCTGCACAAGCCGGGTGCGCCCGCCCGATCCCTTGCGGATGCGCTCGCGGACAGGATCCAGAACGTCGCCTGTCTTCTCCTGAAAGGTCAGCACAAAGCTCCTGCCGAAGAAGACCGAGATCTGTTCCATATGCAGGCCATCCTCCTCGACGGTTGGCATGCGCGTGACAACGAACATATGATCCTGATAATCCTCCGCCTTGGCGCGATGCGCCAGGTTGAAAACATCCTCAAGCGCAAGCCGGTGGAGGCCCATCGCTTCACCGAGTGTTTCCGCCATGCCCGTCTCGCCAAGCCCGCAAACATCAATCCAGCTTACCGGCCACTTTTTCAGCAACGGCGCAATTTCGTCCGCCGCCGCGCCATTCTTTTCCACGACCTCCTGCTGGCTGTACGCCATGACGCAGATCGACGGCTTCGGCGCATTCTCAACAGCCTTCAGCGTTCCGGGAGCGGTACCGGGCGCGTGGTGGGAACGGTGTTTTTTGTAACGATTTTTACGGGCCATAGCGCTCTACTCCTTCCATCGCTTGAGAATAAACCTGCGAGCAGCATACGCGCAATCGCCATGTCGACCGACCGGAAGGAGCGGAAAAGGCCAACCCCGTCGAGATGGCAGAGCACGCCACCCCGAAAAAAAACAAGTCCTTGCATAATCCGTAAAATCCTGTCATGGTGCGGACACGATTTGATGACTGCTCCTAAAGTGAGCTTTTGGTTAGGGACCGGTAAAAGAAAGACAAGAACGAGCCGGTCCGGTGTGAGCTTCAAAATTCCCCTTCCTTAAAAAGTTCAGATTGTGAGGTCGATCGAATTCAGGGCTTTCGCGCTGTTGCGGAGCCCTCATAACCTGTTACGCACAAAGGAACAAAAATGAATAGCTTTGATGGCCTCGGCCTCCACCCTTCGCTTGCGAAATCTCTCGCACACATGAACTACCAAACGCCAACGCCGATCCAGGCGCAAGCCATCCCGCTCGCACTCAAAGGGCACGACATTCTCGGCTCGGCCCAGACCGGGACCGGCAAGACGGCAGCGTTCGCCATCCCTCTCGTCCAGGCGCTTTTGAGCAATCCGCGTGGTTCGGCGCTCGTCATGACACCCACCCGGGAGCTTGGCAAGCAGGTGATGGATATCATCACACAATTGCTCGGGCCGAAGACCCCGGTCAAGACCGCCTTCCTCATCGGCGGCGAGGCAATGGGCAAACAATACGCGCAACTTCGCATGCGCCCGCGCCTCATCGTCGGCACGCCCGGTCGCATTAACGACCATCTTGAGCGCGGCACGCTGATGCTGCACGACACGGGCTTTCTCGTGCTCGACGAGACCGACCGGATGCTCGATATGGGCTTTAGCGTGCAGCTTGATAAAATACTGAAATTCCTCCCTGAAAAGCGACAGACGCTTCTTTTCTCGGCGACCCTGCCGAAGAATATCGTCAAGCTTTCCGAGAACTATCTGAGCAGCCCGGCCCGCGTCGCCATCGGTTCGACCACGAGCGTTGCCGAAAAGATTTCGCAGGAAATCGTCAAGGTGGACGAGGACAGCAAATACGGCGAACTGGTGCGCCAGCTCGACGCCCGCACCGGCTCGATCATCGTTTTTGTGAAAACCAAATACGGCACCGAGAAGCTTGCCAAAAAGCTCAACCGGGAAAAATTCACTGCCGAGGCCATCCATGGCGACCTCAAGCAAAGCCGCCGCGACCGCGTCATCCGCGAGTTCCGAAGCCAGAAATACCGCATTCTCGTGGCGACCGACGTGGCCTCTCGCGGGCTCGACATTCCGCATATTGAACACGTCATCAATTACGATCTGCCACAAGCCCCGGAAGACTACATCCACCGCATCGGCCGCACGGCGCGGGCGGGCGCGGAAGGCGCGTCGCTCTGCCTCGTTACACCCGCCGACGGACGCAAGTGGCACGCCATTGAACAGTTGATGAACCCGGATGCGAAGCCGGAGCGTCAGGAACGCGGCCCCGGCAATGGAAAGAAAAGGCCCTTCAAAGGCCGTAACCGCCGCCGGAATTTCAACGGCCCGAAAAGGAAAGCGGCGTAAGTCCGCTCATCCTGCCCTGATCGTCACCCTCCGCGGGGAATGACAACAAATATGCGTAACAAAAAAACCCGCCTTTCATCCGAAGCGGGTTTTTTTGAATTACTAATACCGTACAATAATAGTTGACATTGCTGTTTGCTGGGCCATACTGGCTCTATGACAGAGACGAATAAGCCGAGAGGCACACAGGACGAAC
>RZZS01000044.1 GCA_009929775.1 Alphaproteobacteria bacterium | reverse complement strand
CAAAATCGACGAGCTCCTGCCGTGGAACTTCAGGAAATCCCGATCCTGAAGCTTATCGCTCCCGAAAATACAAGAGGGGGGTCACCGGACGGTTACCCTTCTCGACAGGCTGGAGCAGATTGAAAAGGCCGTAGGCGGACTGATCTTCGACATCGACCAGATGCGCATGGAGAGAGAACACGCGCTCATCGGCACATCCGGCGGCAAGGGAAAGGTTTGAGAGCTGTGCAAGTCCCCCACGCGCGCAGGCCCGGAAACCCGCAACACAGCGCCAGCGGCGTCGCGCGGGTTTCCGGGTTTTTTGTTTTGCCGGGAGATCGCCGCCCCTCTTGCGGAAAGGCCGTAGCATGACACGCGCAAAGACAAAGGGAACATCGACGCAAATTGATATTCTGATCGGCCAGCGCCTGCGCCATGCAAGACGGCTTGCCGGGATCAGCCAGTCCGAACTCGCCTCCGCCGCGGGCGTGACCTTTCAGCAAATCCAGAAATACGAGAAAGGCGCGAACAGAATAGCGGCCTCCCGCCTCGTGGAGCTTGCCGTCTTTCTGGACAGGCCCATCGACTGGTTCCTGACGGGCGCCAGAGAAACACTGGCCGAAGAAGGTTTGAGCGCCGTTTCCCGGAACAGCGAACAAGCGCAGGATTCCTCTTCCGAACACAGGATCTTCACGGCAGGAAAAGCCATCTGCGATATTCCGAACGCCAAAATCCAGCGCCACCTTCTGGGCATTGCGAAGGAAGTCAGCTCCGGACAGGATGCGGTCAAAACAGCGCAGTAACAAACTTGTGTAACCGCCGCTTACAACGACCAGTCCGAATGAAATCAAATTTTCTGCCGAGGGTATAACCGCTTCCTGGCATTTAGTGCCGGAGGTTGAAATATGTTTGTAATATCAGTTATTTAGTTGATTTATTTTACCGTAATCGTGATTGATGCCGTTGTAAAAAAAATCAACAGGAGCATTCACAAATGAGTAACGAAGGGAAGCAGGGGGCAGCGTACGAAAATGTTGCCTCCTTAATAAAACTCGAGAAACCACACAAGCCTGTTTTGTGCTTCGGTCAGAATAAGATACGCAGCAAGATACAAGAATTCAGAAAAGGCTTTCCCGGCACATTGTCATGGGCTGTAAAGTCAAACCCCCACGACGAGGTCATCAGAACTATCGTTGATACAGGGGTTACGAATTTCGACGTAGCTTCCAAAGGCGAAATTGACCAAATCATTCGTTCCTGCCCTGACGGTACGCTGCATTACAACAATCCAGTCAAATCTCCCGAAGATATTGAACACGCCTGTTTTAGGGCGGGCGTCAGAAATTTTGTGGTGGATTGTCATGAGGAAGTACGAAAACTTACTCAAGTTTTCAATGCCGTATCCCCGATAAATCCTTCGGAATTTACCATGCTTGTAAGATTCATGGATCCGAACTCCAATGGGAGCGACAATTATAATTTCGGCCTGAAGTTTGGCGCGGAACCGAACGTGGCGGCAGACGTCATGCGTTATTGCCGCAATCTCGGTTACAAGGTTGGGCTGACCTTTCATACCGGTTCCCAAAACAGAAGACCGGAAAGTTTCGGCATTATGATGAACAAGGCACACCAGATAGCAATGAGAGCGCTTGACGGGAACCTGTCGGAATTTGTCCGGCTGAACGTTGGCGGAGGATTTCCTTGTCAGTACCCCGGCGCGACGGAACCCGCTTTATCGGAATACTTCGAATCGATTTCAGCCGCTTCCAACCTTCTGCCCGGCGAATTGATCTGCGAGCCTGGAAGAGCGCTGGTCGCCGACAGCATGAGCGTTCTGACCAGAGTAACCCTGAGGCGGGGTCAGGATAACAGGCTTTATATAAATGACGGCTTTTACGGCTCCTTCATGGAGCTGCCTTTTGTGGATTTCATGCCGCCTGCTCGGGCGTATAACCCTGAAGGAGTTCAGATAGTTGCTCCGGAAAGCGAGATGAAGGAATTTTATATATGGGGGCCGACTTGCGACAGTCTTGACAAACTGCCAAAGACGGTGCGATTGCCTGCCGCAATATCCATGGGCGACTATATCGAATTCGGCCTCATGGGCGCTTATACAAACGCCAGCTCCACCATGTTCAACGGCTTTGAACCTGCCAGACTGCTGCCGGTAAAAAGTCTTGAGCCATGGTAACGCTTCATGATCGCAAGTTGAACTTTGGCCGGACGCCAATATCTGCTAACGTCGCAATTCACCAAGCTGCAATAAATCTATTAAGGAAACGAAAAAATGAGTAACCCGCAAGAATCAAGAATGAATAATTATAACGAACTTTTGTCCATGGGCATAAACCCGTATCCATACGAATACAAAGTCAGCGATCATGCCGAAAAATTGCAGCGAAAGTATGAGAAGCTTGAAAACGGTGAAGTCACGGAAGATACGGTCTCTGTCGCCGGGCGGGTCATGGCGTACCGGAATAACGGCATGTTCATCGACCTCAGGGATCATACGGGAAACATCCAGATTTTCTCCCACAAGGACAATCTGAACGAGACTTTTCTGAATATTATCAAACTTCTGGATATTGGAGACATTATCGGCGTGAGCGGCATCGTCAGGCGCACACCCAGAGGGGAGCTGTCGATCAATGCCGGAGAAATAACGCTTTTGTGCAAATCCATGCAGACCCTGCCCGAGAAATATCACGGTTTGACGGACATCGAGGCGCGATACAGAAAGCGTTATGTTGATCTCATCATGTCTGACGAGAGCCGCGCGGTCTTCGCCAAAAGAAGCGCTATAATCAGTCATGTGCGCCAGTTTCTGACAGACAGGGGCTTTCTCGACGTTGAGACCCCGATGCTGCACCCTATTCCCGGCGGGGCTTCGGCAAAGCCGTTTGTGACTCATCATAACGCGCTCGATACCGATCTGTTTTTGCGGATAGCCCCGGAACTTTACCTGAAGAGGCTCATCGTCGGCGGGCTTTCGGACAAGGTCTTCGAGATCGGGCGCAACTTCAGGAACGAGGGCATCAGCACCCGTCACAATCCCGAATTCACGATGATGGAGCTGTATCAGGCTTACGCCGATTATAACGACATACTGGATCTGACCGAGGAGTTGATCGTATCCGCGGTCAAATACGTGAATAACGGCTCCACCGTTATAACTTACGGAGATAAAGAGATTGATTTCACGAGGCCGTGGAGAAAAGCGAGTATGACCGAACTGGTCCGCCTTGAAACCGGCGTCGATTTTCTGGGTCTGGAAGATCCGAAGGAAGCCTTCAGGGCTGCGAAGAAATTGGGCGTCGATGTGACGGAAAGCATGAACTGGGGTCAGATCGTCGAGATCGTCTTTGAAGAGAAAGTCGAAGACAAGCTGATAAACCCGACGCACGTCATGGATATGCCCAGGGACATTTCGCCGCTTGCAAAGGTTCACCGCGACAACCCGCTCCTTACCGAGCGGTTCGAGACGTTTATAAACACATGGGAAGTCGCGAACGCCTTCAGCGAATTGAACGACCCGTTCGACCAGCGCCAGCGCTTTGAGAAACAGGCTGCGCTTCGGGACTCCGGCGACGAGGAGGCGCAAGTCTTCGACGCCGATTTTCTGGAAGCCATCGAATACGGCATGCCGCCGACTGGAGGCCTCGGCATCGGTATCGACAGGCTAATTATGATTCTTACCGGCTCGCAAAGTATCCGGGACGTAATTGCCTTTCCAACGCTGAAGCCTGTTCCTCCAGGCGGATGATATTTGCCTAGCAAAATTTGAACTTTCCTGCCGGACCTTCCGGCAGGTATAGTCCATCCATGAACCCGAAAACCGAAAAGAAAGCAGCGGCAAGGCTGGCCAAGATCCTGACCGTCATGTGTTTCCGGAACGGCGAGATAGAAGATATTCACGCCGGTATCGGGCCGGTTACAAAAACCGGCGATTATTCGGACGTGAAAATAGCCGATGCCGAAGGAAATGAAATTCCGTGGGCCGACGCATCCCGCATAGACGATGCGGAAATGAAGGTCATTACAAAGAATATCGTAAACCGCTTGTACACGTATCTTCTGCAATGCGAAGACCCCAAGTTTCGCGAGCAGCTTGAATATTTTGAACGCTTTGCGCATGAATGGGACGAACCGGAAATCGACCCCAACCTTGATTGCGAAAGAGGACGCAAGTTTACGGTATAACCGCCCTTACTTCGTCTCAAAACCCCAGCCCGCCTTCCCCATCCTCGCCGATGCTCTTATCCATGCCGTAAGCCCTCGTCACAGAGGAAAGCCGGTCGAGAACTTTTTTGTCGGCGGCGGGGGTTGGGTCGTTGTCCAGGAATTTGAACAGGGTTTCCTGTTCGGGCTTTCGGGTTTTGGATTTGCCTGTTTCCGGCAGGCTGGGGTGGCGTTGTTGTTGCTGGCCGCCTTCGTCGGTGACGGTTTCGGCGCTGTCGTCTTCGGCGACGATCAGGCGTTCGTGGGTACCGCGAATCCGGCCGCTCCAGTCGTCGTCCCGCGTTGCCGGTTTGTCGGTGTAATCGCCTTCCGCTAGAGTGGGAGCGGGCAGGATGCGGCCTGTGAAATTGCCGTCCTTGTAATAGCGCAGCTTCTTTGCCCGGATGGGCAGCAGGCCGGAAACCAGCACCAGCTCGTCCGCGGGCGGCAGTTGCATAACCTCCCCGGGGGTGAGCAGCGGACGCGCCGTTTCCTGCCGCGAGACCATGACGTGCGAGAGCCAGGGCGCGAGACGGTGGCCGGCATAGTTGCGCTGGGCGCGCTGTTCCGTCGCCGTGCCGAGCGCGTCGGAAATGCGCTTCGCCGTGCGCTCGTCGTTCGAGGAAAACGCGATCCGGACGTGGCAGTTATCGAGAATGGCGTTGTTCTCGCCGTAAGCCTTGGAAATCTGGTTGAGGCTCTGGGCGATCAGATAGGCGCGGATGCCGTACCCCGCCATGAAAGCCAGCGCCGTTTCAAAGAAATCCAGCCTCCCGAGCGCCGGAAACTCGTCCAGCATCATCAGGAGCTGATGTTTGCGCGCCTTGTGCGGGTTGCCCTCCAGCCGCTCGGTCAGACGCCGCCCGATCTGGTTCAGGATCAGGCGCACCAGCGGCTTCGTACGGGAAATATCCGAAGGCGGAATGACTAGGTAGAGCGAGACCGGATGCTTCGCGTCCATCAGATCCGCAATGCGCCAGTCGCAGGCCGATGTTGCCGCCGCCACGACCGGATCGCGGTAAAGCCCCAGAAACGACATGGCCGTGGACAGCACGCCGGAACGCTCGTTCTCGGACTTGTTGAGCACTTCCCGCGCGGCCGAGGCGACGACCGGATGCACGCGCGGATTTTCGGGCGTGCCGAGATGATTTGTGCTCATCATGCGGCGCAGCGTATGGGCGAAGGAGCGCTGCGGGTCGGACAAAAACGTGGCCACGCGCGCGAGGGTTTTTTCTTCTTCCGCATAGAGCACATGCAAAATCGCCCCGACCAGAAGGCTGTGGCTGGTCTTTTCCCAGTGATTGCGCCGCTCCAGCGCGCCTTCCGGGTCCACGAGGATGTCGGCGATGTTCTGCACGTCGCGCACCTCGTCCGGCCCTTTGCGCACCTCCAGCAGCGGGTTGTAACGCGCCGAGCGCGGGTCGGTCGGGTTGAACAGCAGGCAGTGCGAGAACGTGGAGCGCCAGCCCGCCGTCAGCGTCCAGTTCTCGCCCTTGATGTCGTGAATGACCGCCGAGCCCGTCCATGACAGCAGCGTCGGCACCACCAGCCCCACGCCCTTGCCCGAGCGCGTCGGCGCAAACGCCATAACATGCTCCGGCCCGTCATGACGCAGATAATCCGCGCCCAGCCGCCCGAGAAACACCCCGGCCGGATCGAACAGCCCGGCCTTGCGGATTTCTTTTTCGGTGGCCCAGCGCGAGGAGCCATAGGTCGTCACAAACCGGCTCTGCCGCGCCCGCCAGAGCGAACCCACAACCGCCGCCGCGCTGCCCATAAAACCGCTCGCCGCCGCGAGCATCCCGGCCTTGTCGAACACCTCCGGCGCATAGGCCTCAAAATGATACCACCACGAGAACAGCCGCCACGGCTCATAAACCGGCCAGCCAAACACCACCGCCCAAGGCTCCCCCAGCCGCGCCTGATACCCCAGCATTCCCGCACACCACTGCGTCGCCGCCCACACGCCGAGAATGACGATGGCAAAAACGATAAATAACTGGCCGAATAAAAGCTTCGTCGGGGTCATGGCGCACGCTCCGCTGATTGTTGGGACAAACGGAACAGTGTGGCGCGGAATGGGAAAAACGCTTATAGCCTTTATGTACGCTCTTTTGCTTTTTACCCTCAAACATAGAAGAGACCAATGAGCACAGGAAAAGAATCCTATACCCTTAGTGAAGAAATCAAAGACACCAGTATGGGAAAGCCGCATGTCGTTATTCTAGGTGCGGGAGCCAGCATTGCAGCTACACCGATGGGAGATCGAAATGGAAAGAAATTGCCATCAATGGCAAATTTCGTTGAGATTCTTAATTTGCAGCCAATCTTCAACACATTCGGAATTTCGTATCAGAGAGGCAATAATTTTGAAACTTTATATGCCTCCATTGCAAACGATCCAGATGCTAAAGATGCAGCTCAGGCCATAGAAAAATCTGTTGAAGATTATTTTCGCTCCTTGTGCCTGCCTGAGGAGGCGAACGTATATGATCGTCTTGTTTTGTCTTTACGTTCTAAAGACCTGATTGCGACATTCAACTGGGATCCTTTCCTTTATATGGCCTGCTACCGAAACCGCCATGTAGCAAATCTGCCAAATGTAGTTTACCTTCACGGAAACGTTGCAACCGCTTACTGTCTTGAGCACAAGAAAAAAAGCGTTCCGGGTGCGCATTGCTCTGTTTGCCAGAAGCCATTAACGGCGTCGAAGCTATTGTTCCCGATAAATAAAAAGGACTATGTTTCCGATCCTTATATTAACGCGGAATGGAACGCTCTCCAATCGTTCTTAAAATCAGCCTATCTTATAACGATCTTTGGTTACGGTGCTCCGTCTTCCGATCTTGAGGCTGTCGATTTGATGAAAAAAGCGTGGGGACATACTTATGATAGAGCGCTTGAACAAACAGAAATCATAGATATTCGTGACAGTGACGAATTGGCAGATTTATGGTCACCCTTCATACACTCACATCATTACGATGTTTGTGCCGATTTTGATGAATCTTGGCTTGCAAAACATCCTCGTAGAACCTGCGAGGCCGCATGGCAGCAATATATGGAATGTCAATTTCTGAATCAGAATCCGTTACCCAAAACTGACGACCTTGAAATACTCCAAAAATGGGTACATGAACTCGTCGAGCATGAAAATGAATGAGTGTTATGCATCAACCCTTCGACCGGTAACAACAACTTGTCAAAAGCCCAAAGATTAACGCCTATCACTCAATTCCCACCCCTCTCTGCCTGCCGACCGTCCATGAGATAGTGCCGTCGGTGCGCATGAGGCCGGAGACGGATTTGCCGAGGTGGCGCTCCAGCGCCGAGCGCCAGGGGACGAGGGTGAAGTCTCGGCTGCGTTCGATGAGGGCGGCTTTGCCGCTGGCGAGGTCTATGGTGCGGATCAGGGTTCCTTTGACGGGGTCGCCCGGGAGGGCTTGTGTGTAGGACAGCTTCAGGTCCTCGGATAGCTGGCCTGCTATGCGGGCGAGTTCACGCCGCTGGAGCGTGGCAAGCATGTTTCCGTGGGGAACGAAGCGGCCTTCGCCGTCCGTTTGCGCGAGACCTTCGTTCACGAGCCATTGACGGCGGCGGGATATAGCTTCCTCGACTTCGCGCCCGAAACCGCTTCCGCGCATGGGTTCAGGGTTGTTCGAAACAAGCTCCCGGTCGAGCCATGTCGCGCCGATTGTGCTCACTTGCCGGTCCAGCGGAAGCGTGGACAATGTCTCGACGGAGACCGGCCTTGCGCGGGCCTGTTCGCGCTCGTAAGAAGCGGCGTTTTCGATGTGGTTTTCGGGGACGATCCATGTGCCGTCCGGCTCGCGCGTGAGGGGGCTGCCCGCCCGGCGCATGGCTTCGAGCCTGCGGATATGGGCTTCGGCGTAATTCTGCGTGGCGGTGGGGTCGTGCTTAAGGTGCAGGTCGATGCTGTAGCGCCCGTCATTGGCGGCGGCAATCTCGGCCACGGTGCGGTCGGATTTTCTGGCTTCGATGCTATTGGGCGTGACGCGCACGATGCTGCCCGGCGGCGTGGGCGGGACGGCCTCACCGGGGCCGATATCGATGTAATGCGTGCGCCCGTCCGTGGCATCGACGATCAGGTAATGACGGTCGTTCAGTTCGTCGGCAAGGCCGCGCTCGATGACGCGTCCGGTGAGCGGTTTCGCGCCCGTGTTCGCCAGATCCTCGATAACGTAATCGCCGGGACTGCGGACGAGGTCTTTATTCTTCAACGCGCGGTGCATGGTTTTGATAATATCGACGCGCTCGCCCATGCGGCGGAGCGTGTTCTCCAGCCCCGGCTCCAGATGCCAGCCGCCGCCGCGCACAGGCTCTGCGAGACCGAGCCGCTCCAGATAGCGCAGGCGGCCTGTGAGAAGGGTCTGCATTCCGGCGGTCTTGCCGTGCGGAACAATCGTCCCGTCGCCTTCGCTTTGCTGGCGCAGTAAATTCCGGTCAAGGCTGGTCAGACTCTCGGCGGTCGTCTCAGCCCGCAAACGTTCCTCGATTTCCAGTTCGGTTCGCGGGCCGAGATCGAGACTGACCAGCTCGGCGGCGCGCTCACGGATGCCGTGGCTGATGTAATTGCGGGCAATGATGAGATCCTTGCCCTGATCGTCCTTGCCACGCAGGAGGATATGAGTATGCGGATGGCCGGTGTTGAAGTGATCAACCGCCACCCAGTCGAGGCGCGTGTCGAGGTCCTTTTCCATCTGTTCCATCAGACGGCGGGTGAGCGGCTTGAGGTCGTCATATTCCTGTGCATCTTCTGCTGTCACAATAAAGCGGAACTGGTGACGGTCTTTTGTCGCCTTTTCGAGGAAACTCTTGCCGTCGGTACGGTCGTGCTCGGCATTATAGAGACTCCCGCGTTCCCCCTCGCGGGTAACGCCGTCGCGCTGAATATAGCGAAGGTGAGCCGCAGCCCCGTCTATTCCTTTTCCGGCCAGTTTGACGATCCGCGCCTTGACGACAACGCGGCGCTGGCGGTAGGCGGCAAGGTGGTCGCGGTGCATAATCTGCGCCACAGCGGGTCCGCCGCGCCCGATACGTTTGCCGGTAAAACCGCCCTTGCGGGAACTGCGTCCGCCGGCACGGTTGATGGCGGCGCGAAGCTGGTACGCATAACGCTTGCCGGGATCGCGACTGGGGGTTTTGCCGAGCCTTGGTCTGAAATCATCTTCACTCATAACAGCCTCCAAAAAGGTGATTGAATAACAAAGAGTTGCCTAAGAACCGTCTCCAAGTCTCCGGCCATAAACAAAAAAACGATGTGCAGACAAAGGGATAGTCATGGTCGGAGACCGGGCTTTTATCTTGCCTTACGCGGAGATTCCGGGATGCTCTGCGCCCTCCTGCGATGACGTGCGATATGAGAACCGGGGCGAATGCGGGTGTCTCGCTCATGGGCTGACCTCCTCTTGCGATGAAAGACGGTAAAACATGCCGGTTCCAGACGCGGTGGACAGGGGAAATTCCGCTCTGCGGGCGAGAGATTTTTGTATCTTTCCGAGGTAATCGCGCGTCTCTTTCGGCAGGGTTTTTTCCGCGTTCAGGAACGCTTCATACCGCCCCGGCCCGGCGTTGTAAGCAGCGAACATGTCCGGATAACCGAAGCGTTCATACATGGCTTTGAGATAGGCCGTTCCCGCCAGAATATTGGCCTGTGGGTCGAAAGGATCGCCCGTTATATCGTGCGCTTTTTTCATGTCATCCCACGTGCCGGGCATGAGTTGCATGAGGCCCATTGCGCCTTTAGGCGAAACAGCATCAATATCGCCGCCGCTCTCGATTTTGATGACCGCGCGGATCCAGTCTTCGGGGATACCGAAACGCTGCGAGGCTTCGCTAACGGCAGGCTCCCATGGCTCCTGCGCATGGGCTTGAACGGGACAAAAAAGAGCTAAAATCACCGCGCTGGCGAGGAAAATCATTCGGTCCATAATGGTTCCAGCCTCCCGGTCAGAGCCGTGGAATTCACCGGCCCGAAGTAACGGCTATCGAAGGAATCCGGCGCCTCAGCGAGAAGGAAAAACTCGTCCGTGCGAAGAATCCGGCACTCGCTCCAGCGCGGAAGATGCCTTCCGGTGCGGTCGGTTTCATGCTGGCGCGCGACCGTCCTGCCATTGATCGAAACAGTGCTTTCATGAGCACAAACATGGTCACCCGCTATAGCCGCCACGCGCTTGACGAGCGGCACGCCAGCGGGCAAATACCCGCGTTCCGTGGCCAGTTTTTCGAGCCTCTCCGGCGTCCGGGCGAGGACGAAATCCCCGCGGTTTGGCGTACCGGTAACGCTGCGGTAAAGCCCCACAGGCACGCTGGCCGAGGCGTTCCAGACCAGCAGCGGAACGGGCCTGATGACGGCTGGAAGCAGGCTCAATGCGATGCCAGCCCCAGCCGCCACGGCAAGGCGAAACAGAGACTTTCTACGCATTATTTCTCTCCCGTGTCGGAGGTGGACAGGCGCTGGCGGCCTTCCGACCAGGCGTCGATGTCGTCGATGTGATAGCGCACATAACGGCCATGCTTGCGAAAGCGTGGGCCGTGCCCGGTCAAACGCATTTTTTCGAGCGTGCGGGTAGAGAGGCCGAGGTAATAGGCGGCTTCTTTGGTCGAGAGAAACGGGCAGTCTTTTCGGGCTCTGGCAGCGCGGGAGAAGTCTTTTTCCATGGTCGTTGTCCTTTCGAAGAATGTTGACGTGCATGGGCGGATATTGACGGGCGAGAGCGCGCTCGGGGAGGATCGGAATCGAGGAGCGCAAAAACGATCCCCCCCCCTCACCAGTCGAGCGAGAAAGGACAAAAAGGAAGAGAAAAGCGAGGGCCTAAGCCCCCGAGCTCCGAAGTGTGGAGAGAAGCGTTTCGAGCCGCGCGATCTGCCTTCCGGCTTCGATCTGCTCGCGTCGAGGCAGGCCTGCGCGAAGCTCCATATTCACGAGCCAGAGTTCTTCGCAAAGCGCGTCTTCACCGTAGAGAACGCCCTCGAATTCGATGCGCGGTTCGCCGGAAATTGTCTGGATGGAATGGGAATAAGTCATGATGATCTCCTGTATGTTTGAAGCGTTCTCTTCATTGAGAACGGGACCCCTCCGGCATCCGGAAAAGGTGCAAATCAAGGCCGCGAAGCGCCGCGTCAGCGGGCCGCGGGGGAGCCGATTTTTTCGGCTCGAAGGGCAGAAAAAATTGGGGGAACCGCGGAGCCTTGAGTTGCGGCTTTTGCGGGTGGCATGCTGGACGGACCGAGATGGAAAGCCCCCTCAGTCCTTGCCGCATGAGCACAAAAAACCCCTCGCCGGATGAGTGCCGACGAGGGGCTTCTGGCGGGCGCGGGATTACTTTTCCCGCGGTTCCCACAAGGCCAGATGGGTCGTGCCGTCTTCATTGGCGACTTCCAGCTTGACGATGCGGGCGCGCACCCAGTTGGGGCCGAATTCGGGCGCGCCGATCTTGATGTTCAGGTAAGTCTCGCCGCTTTGTTTTGCGACCTGACTCCAGGCTGCGCCGACTTCGTAGCGGTTCCCGTTTCCGGCGTAAACCCGAAAGTCCGGGGCGTTTTCCGACATCTTCGTCGCGGGGATGATCGTCAGGCCTGCTGTAACGTGGAGGGTCTTGAGCGTTCCGATAAAGCTGCCGTCGTTCTGCTTCGTGAATGTGCCAAGTGTGAGTGCCATTGTCTTTCTCCTTCTCAAGGTGTTTCTCGGCAGGGACCATCCCTGCGATAACCCCGGCGAAAAGACCGCAAAGACGGGATCGTTCACCCGCAGCGCAGCGAAGGGGCGAAGCAAGGCGAAGCACCCTTCAGGGCCGGAAAATTTGTTCCCGCGAGGAATGCGCGCCCGCGCGCAGGGGAAATTTTTCGGACCTGAAGGGTTGAACGGCCCGGCGCGGGATTTACGCGATTAAGGGGAAAAGCAGGGATGCTCCCGCCAGAGCGAACCGTGAAAAAAGGAGAGAGAGGGCGCGCATTCTGTTGGCGTTTTGGGCAGGTAAGAGCGGCGTTGTTGGAACGTTTGCCCCATGACGATAATCGCTTGTTCAATAGTCCGCCGCAGATGGAAATGATTGAAACGCCCGCGCAGAATTTCGGATTGCCGGAACGCTCAAAATGATATGAAACGGCGCATACCGGACATGGCAAAATAAACTCGGCAATCTGACTACGAAACGCCCAGAATCCAGCCTTCGACTTGCGCTACCGTCCGATCGTGAGGCTGCAACTCCGGCGAAAAAAAAGCGGCAAGGCTGCCGTCAAGGTCGGCGCTTGAAAGCCATGCCGCCGTGCTGAACGCGTCGTGCTGATCCGGCGTGCGTCCGTCAATGGGAAAGCTTCGGCTATAAAGAGCCGGATAGACCTCAGCGATTACGGAACGCCCAGCCGGAATTTTCCATCCGTCGAACGGCCAGAAATGCACACGTTCCCCCAGATTATTCCGGATGAATCGCAGCCACGGAATACCGGCATGCGTGGATTTTGCCACCGAGCCCTGCACATCGAAATGGAAGACGGATTTTGCGCCGCCAGCTCTTATCTCGGTTAAACGCCGCCAGCGGGAATCTCCCCAGCGCGCCGCGCCGTTTCCGACTGAGCCGTATCTGACAAAATCAACATATGTGTACCTTTCATCGGTAGGCCAATGGCGCTGGAAGTCATCCAGAAAACGAGGCCATTCAGGTAAAAGCCCATGCGTTTCGAAATAGCGCAGCGGAAAGGAAAAACCATGATCGATGCCGACGATCGCTGGCACATCTTCGGCCAAAAAACCGACCAGCCATTCGGCAAGGCCATGCCGCGTCCAGTACTTTCGCTGAGAAGGTGGCGGCAACTGTTCGACCGGCGGCGCATCGCCTTCGGCCACATAAACGCGCAATCCCTTCAGACTCGACTCCGCCGTTTCCGCGCCGGAATAATCGATGCCGACATAGCGGGAGAACCCAGAGTTTTGTGGGCCGCGCACGTTCTGTATTTTATAGTCGGCACTATGCAAACGACGCCTCCTCTTTACAGGACAAGGTTATTACATTGATATTGAAAAGAATAGAGAAGACGGCGCATTACGCGCCGCCCTCGGTATCGAAACGCCAGACGGGGATGCCAGCCTTGCGGGCTTTGTCGGCGAGGTTGCCGGAGATGCCGGAGCCGGGGAAGACGATGACCCCGATGGGCGCGGCGTCCAGCATCGCGTCGTTGCGCTTGAAGGGCGCGGCGTTTTTGTGCCGGGTCCAGTCGGGCTTGAAGACAATCTGCGGGACTTTGCGGTTATCGGCCCAGCAGGTGGCGATGCGCTCGGCCCCTTTGGGGGAGCCGCCATGGATCAGGACCATGTCGGCATATCGGGCATGCGCCTTGTCGAGCGCGTCCCAGATGCGCGTATGATCGTTGCAGTCCATGCCGCCGGTAAAGGCGATGCGCGGGCCCGCGGGCAGGAGCGGCTCGATCTCGGCCCGGCGCTTGGCGGCGATAAAATCGCGGGCGTCGATCATCGAGGCCGTCATGGTTCGGCGGTTCGTCATCGAACCACTGCGCGGACGCCAGCATGAGCCAGTCATGGCTTCGTACTGCCCTGCGGCGATGTCGCGGAACGCTTCGAACGCGTTGCGGCGTTCGATGAGGGAGATCCCTTGCGCGGTCAGTTTCTCCAACTCAACGGACTTGATTTCGGAGCCGTCCTGCTCGTCCGCAGAACGGCGTTGCGCCTGCTCGTTGTCGTCGAGTGCGCGGTCGAGAAGGCCGAGCTTGCGATGAAAAATATGCGTGAACGACCAGAGCAGTTCGTCCGTGTCGTCTTCAAGCCGCGTGTCCGCCAGAAGTCCGGCAATGGTTTCTGCACAGGCGCAAATATGGTGCTCGGCATCAAAAGCATCAGGCAATGGGCGCGGGTCGGGCTCGTCACTGAGCGGGCGATAGCCGTAAAGCTGAAGCTCGTCCAGCAGATGGGCCGTTTGTGAGGCGGCATGCCGGGGCTCGTGGTCGTCGGAAGCGGAAGGTGCTGGTTCGTATGTCATGGCGGTCTCCTTCAGGTTTTCGAGGCCGCCCCGTTCGCGGCCTTTCCGGGGATCGCTCCGCCAGCGGAAAAAAGCGGTTTTGCACCCCTTGGGGCCGAAACGAAGTGAAGGACGGCCCTGCAAGGGCCGTTGCAAAGCCGCTTGACGCTGGCAGATCCCCCTTAAAGGAAAGGCCGACGGCGCGGGCTGGAGAACGAAGCTCCGCCGTGATCGTTGAACAAGCCCCGGCCTGCACAGCAGACGGTTACCGGCAGGAGAACTTGCGACGGTCTGCGTCGTGTGTTTTTGCGTCAGTACACAGGTGCGACAAGGACGTCGTTCCCGACGAGAGTCAGATGCCGGCGCGGACTATTACCTTGCATATCCGGAATTTATGCCCTAATATACAAGGTATGATTAACAGATGCATCACGAACAAGCTTCGGAAAAATATCGCGCGAGTCCCCGCGGTCGCTCTGCTCGGGCCACGGCAGGTCGGCAAGACGACGCTGGCGAAGTCGCTCGCCAAAGATACGGAGTCCCTTTATCTCGATCTGGAAGCGCCCGAGGATTTGCTCAAACTCAGCGACCCGGCGGGTTACTTAAGTTTGCACAGCGACAAGCTGGTCATACTGGATGAAATTCAGCGCGCCCCGGACCTGTTCATGACCCTGCGCGGCCTGATCGATAAAAACCGGGAGCAAGGCCGTAAAGCGGGGCAGTTTTTGCTACTGGGGTCGGCCTCGATGGATCTGCTGCGCCAGTCATCGGAGAGCCTTGCCGGGCGGATCAGCTATATTGAAATGGGCGGGCTGAACGTGCTGGAAGCCTGCGAAAATAAAGAGGATTTACGTAGACTATGGCTGCGCGGCGGATTTCCGGACAGCTATCTGTCCGGCGACAACGATGCGGCCATGGACTGGCTGGAGGATTTGATCCGAACCTATCTGGAGCGCGACGTGCCGCAAATGGGTTTTCGCGTCCCTGCCGTCAGGCTTCGCCGGTTGTGGACCATGCTGGCCCATCTGCAGGGCGAAACCGTCAACTATTCAAAACTCGGCGGAAATCTCGAAATCGATGCCAAGACCGTCAGCCATTATATCGACATTCTCACCGATTTATTGCTGCTGAGACGCATCGAGCCTTGGCATGGAAACGTCGGGAAACGGCTGATAAAATCCCCGCGCTATTATATTCGGGACAGCGGCATTCATCATCGTTTGCTCGGGATCGGAAGCCATGACGCGCTGCTCTCTAACCCTGTGCTGGGGAAAAGCTGGGAAGGGTTCGTCGTGGAAAATATTCACGCTGTTCTGCCTCGCCGCGCCGAAACCTATTTCTACCGCACGTCCGCCGGTGCGGAAATCGATCTGGTCATCAAAATGCCGTCCTCCGAAATCTGGGCTGTGGAGATCAAGCACGGCACGGCCCCCAAACTCGGCAGGCATTACAGCCAGACATGCAACGATGTCGGTGCCGCAAGGAAATATGTAGTCTATGGCGGCGATGACGAATTCCCGGTCGGGGACGATGTCAGCGTTATTTCCCTGCCGAGACTGATGGATAAAATTCAGGCGGCTTGATGCGATGAAAATCATTACCTACAGCGATCTGCATCTGGAATTCGGCTCGGGCTGGGGCATCCCGCCCGACATCGACGGCGATCTCATGATCCTGGCCGGAGACATCGTGACATTTAAAAACTACGCCCCGCTTGGCCGTTTTTTGCAGGGATGGCGCAAGCCAGTTCTCTATGTCGCCGGCAATCACGAATACTACACGCAAACGCCCATGGACAGGGAAAATGAGAATTTTCGGTCGTGGCTGAGCGAAAATCATCCGAACGTCACCTTCCTGCTCGACGAGAGCGCGAGCATCGACGGCGTACATTTTTTTGGCGGCACGATGTGGACGAATTTCAACAATGCCAATCGTCAGGCCATGAGCGCGGCGCAGCGCGGCATGAACGATTTCCGTGTCATCAGGAATGACAACGGCACCCTGTTGACGCCGGAAGACACCACCGTTTTTCATGAAACCTTCAAGGAAAAGCTTCTGGCGTGGTTCGCCGGGAAACTCGACGGACCCCGCATTGTCGTCACGCACCATGCGCCGGTCGTCAATCCGCGTACGCAATATATGAACAGCCCGCTGATGCCGGGTTTCAATTCGCTCGACATGCAGGACATGATTGCAGAGCACCAGCCGGACCTGTGGATTTACGGCCACACGCACGAATGTGACGATCAAGAAATCGGAAAGACCCGGATCATCTCCAACCAGCTCGGCTATCCCCGCCACGGAGGCAGTTTTGAATGTGCGGGATTCGACCCGCACGGAAAACTGATCGAGATTTAAAGAAAGCCGGTTATCCATTTTCGCAAAGGCTCCGGCCCGAAGGTCAGGAGATCGTCGTTGAAATCCTCGGTGCGGGGCGCGAGCGGATAAAG
Organism: Alphaproteobacteria bacterium; assembly: GCA_009929775.1. GTDB lineage: Bacteria > Pseudomonadota > Alphaproteobacteria > Micavibrionales > Micavibrionaceae > RZZS01. The sequence continues at coordinate 9,027 of RZZS01000044.1, read as the reverse complement.
ATCGAGCGCACCTTCGAGGCGTTCACGCAATCGCTCAAGAGCCATGCATCCGGCTTCATCGTTGTCGTATGCGACGTAGAGGCGGCGGACCGTTACCGGAGGGATGAACGCCGCCAGATGCGAGGCCGAGAGCGCGGCGACCACGGACAGGTCCGGCAGAACGGTCTTGAGTGCCAGTGCGGTTTCCAAGCCTTCCGCCGCGGCCAGCGCGTCATCGATTACGCAAAAACGTACGCCGTTTCCAAGAAGGTGACCCAGAGCACGGCGGGGTTGTTTCAAGGGCGCTTTGCCGCCTTTGGGGTCAAGCCATGTGCGATGCACACCTGTGATCGTGCCGGCATTGTCCGTGACGGCGGCGATGAGCGCGGGCCAGGCTTCGCAAGCGGCGTCGTTCCGGCAATAACAGCGCGGATGGAAGCGCAAGGCGCTGCAATCCTCGGGAAGAACAAGCCCCCGGCTGTGCAGATATTCTTCCGCCAGCGTTCCTTCGATTGGCTTTGAAGCTGCAAACAAACGCCGGGCGGCATCCACGGTATTGCGCCGGGTTTCAGAAGGCGGTGCCTGTCTTTTGGAAGAAGCGGGTAGAGATAGAAACTCCCGCGCCTCCCTGATCGCTCCTGCAAAATTCAGTCTGCGGGTTTCCATGATCAGGTCCAGCAAATCCCCATGCTCGCCGGTCGCGGCGTCCGTCCACTTTCCGGCCCGTGGGCCGGAAAGATGAACGTAGAGGCTTTGTCCATGGTCGCCCTGCACATTACCGCAGTGCCAGTAATGGCCGTTTCGTTTGCCATTGGGCAAATAGGCGCGGCAGACCGCCTCCGCGTCACGCGCGAGGCGGCCTGCCAGATCGGCGATGCTGGTCATCATTATCCCCGCTCGCTCAGTCTCGTGAGCGGCCAGCGATCCAGCAGCTTTTCGAAGATGGCCTTGCCTGCCTCGCCCGTGGGGACGAACAGGCGCAGTTTCCACTGGATGATCTCGCCGAACAGCCCGCGAGCTTTTAAGGGCTCGACCATGCCGGATGTGAAGCCGGTTAGCTCGATCCGGTGCTCGTTCATGACGAGAACGCGCCGCAAGGAGAGACCGTCCGCGAGATGCGCCGCCGCCCGTCCTTCCGAGAGCAAGCCCCAGGCGTCGTCAGCCGAGAGTTTCGGGGCGTCCATGCCGAGATTCTCGCAGAAGCGCTCGACCTCGATGCTTGTAAGCACGCGCCCGATAATGCGCTCGCCTTCGTCTGTTTGCAGGCGGTAAACGCGCGCCGAGCCTTCCGGAAACCTCCGCCAGATCGGGAGCAAGAGACCCGTCACCAGATGGATGGTGTTGATTGTAAATTCCGGGATGCTGGCAAGCTCGGCATCCCAGATTCTGCGGAAGGTGGCTTCGTCGGCTTCCTCCCAGTGAGAGCTTTCGAGATTTGCGAGAGAAACCGTATCATGGTTCAGGGGTCGCAAGAGCCGTGCGCGGCGTTCCACGCTGCCGTCCTCCATGATCAGCGAAGGCGCCGCGACCTGCATGGCCGCCCGGTTCGAGCGAGTGTTGACCAGCATCTTGCCGCCCGTGTGCGCGAGCGCCTCGTCCGCGTTCATCGGATTGTTCCGGTCCTTGCGCTCGATCGTGAAGAGCTGCGTCTGCGCGCCGCTTTCATGCGTCCAGACGGTTTTACGCTCGTTCACCACAAGGCTTTCAGCGCGGATGGTTTCAAGACCGGCATCGAAGGTGCCGGAAGCGATCGCGGCTTCCGTGCGGGCGCTGAGGATTTCCTCGAAGGCCGTAAAGAGCGTGTTCTGCATCCCGATCGGCAGCGCCAGAAGGCGGTTTAAAAACGTCGTGATCGGCGGCAGTTCGTCTTTGAGCGAACCCTCGAAGGTGAGCGACAATCCGGTCATCTCCTCGAAGCGGGTGAGTGAACAGCCCTCCACGCCGCCCTGCGAGAGCAATTGATAGAATTCCCGCAAGGCCGCTTTTGCCTGTTCACCTTCCAGATTATCTTCGGCCCGGAACAAGCCTTGCCCGCCAGTCTGGCGCTGCCCGCGGGTGATGGCCCCGAGTGTATCGAGCCTTCGGGCAATGGTGGACAGAAAGCGTTTTTCGGCTTTCACGTCCGTGGTGATCGGACGAAACAGCGGCGGCTGGGCCTGATTGGTGCGGTTCGAGCGCCCAAGCCCTTGAATGGCGGCGTCCGCCTTCCACCCGGCTTCCAGCAGGTAGTGCACGCGCAGCCTCTGGTTTTTCGCGCCCCGGTCGGCGTGATAGCTGCGGCCTGTGCCGCCCGCGTCCGAGAAGACCAGTATGCGTTTCTGATCGTCCATGAAGGCCTGCGTCTCGCTTAGGTTTATCGAGGCCGGGCGGTTCTCGACGCACAGCCGCTCGTCCTTTTTGACGATCCGGCGCGAGCGGCCTGTGACTTCGGCCACATTCTCCACGCCAAAATGCTGGACGATCTGGTCGAGCGCTCCCGGCACCGGGTCGAGCATGGCGAGATGCTCGATCATGGCGTCGCGCGCTTCCAGAGCCTCGCGGGAATAAACGGGCTTGCCGTTTTCATCGACCGCCGGGCGGGAGTGCAGATTGCCGTCCTCGTCCGTAAACGGCTCGTAGAGCTGCGTCGGGAATGCGGTTTCAAGATAGCCGCCGACAATCTCGCGCGGCGAGAGATCGATCGTCAGGTCGCTCCACTCTTGCGCCGGAATGTCCGCGAGCTTGCGCTCCATCACCGCCTCGCCCGTCGAGACAAGCTGGATGATTGCGGAATGTCCGGCTTCGATATCCGCTTCGACGCTTTTGATCAGCTTGGCGGTTTTCATGGAGGTCAGCAGATGCGAGAAAAACCGCTGCTTCGTGGACTCGAAGGCCGAACGGGCGGCGGATTTGGCCTGGCCGTTCAGCGTTCCGGAAGAGCTTGTGATGTTGGTCGCCTCGAACACCTTCTCCAGATTCTGGTGAATGACGGCAAAGGCCTCAGCATAGGCGTCATAGATCTCCTTCTGCGCTTGCGTGAGAGGGTGCTCGATAATCTCGACCTCGACGCCCTCGTAAGACAATGAACGCGCCATATAAAGGCCGAGGGCTTTGAGGTCGCGTGCCAGAACTTCCATGGCAGCAACGCCCCCGGCTTCGACGGCCTGAATGAACTCTGCCCGGTTGGCGAAGGGAAAGTCCTCCGACCCCCATAGTCCGAGACGCTCGGCATAAGCGAGATTGCGCACGTCCGTCGCGCCCGTGGCCGAGACATAGACGATCCGGGCACCAGGAAGCATGCGTTGCAGGCGAAGGCCCGCGCGGCCCTGTTGCGAGGGCGCGGTATTGCCGCGATTGCCTTTACCGGAAGCCGCGTTTGCCATGGCATGGGCTTCGTCGAAGACGATAACTCCATCAAAGTTTGTACCCAGCCAGTCCACGACCTGTTGCAGGCGAGAGATTTTGCCCTCGCGCTCGCCGGAGCGTAGCGTCGCATACGTGCAGAACAATATGCCTTCGGGAAGGTTGATCGGCGCGCCCTGCTTGAAGCGCGAGAGCGGCTGGATCAGAAGTTTTTCCTGTCCCAGTGCCGACCAGTCGCGCTGCGCGTCCTCGATCAGCTTGTCGGATTTGGAGATCCACACGGCCTTGCGGCGGCCTTTGAGCCAGTTGTCGAGGATGATGCCCGCGACCTGCCGTCCCTTGCCGCAACCGGTGCCGTCTCCCAGAAACCAACCGCGCCGGAACTGAGATGCGTTTTCGTCATCTTCACGCGCGGCGCGCATATTATCGAAGCTCTCATCGAAAACCCATGATCCGGCCAGTTGCCCGGCATGGGCTTCGCCAGCATAGATGACGCTCTCCAGCTGCGCGTCGGACAGAAGGCCGTCCCTGATAATGGCTTCCGGCAAATGCGGGCGGTATGTCGGGACGGGTGGTGCGACCGAGGCCATGGCCGCCGATTGCACGAGTTTTGTCGGGTGCGGCCTTGCGCCCGTAATGCGGATCGCGCCAAGGGCGTAGCCTTCGTAGATGGCGTCGCTCAGCTCGTCTGCGCTTTCGGAGCCAGCAGCGGTTACGGACTCGTAAGCAAGTTCAGTGATTTCGGAGGCCTGCGGCTGCGATATTGTCCGTGCCGCAGGTCTGGGAACAATCGCCTGCGGACGTTCAGGTCTTAAATCGGACGCGGGCATGGTTGCAGCTGTTGATACAGTGTCGCGCGCAGGCACGTTTGCCAGAACCATCTCCAGCAAGCTGGCGGCGCTTGCCGAAGCCTGCGCAGAACCCGGCAAGGGACAGGCTTCGCCGGGCGGGACTTTGTCGATGACGGTGAGGCGCGTGGCGAAGTTCGTGCCGTGCTTTGCATAGACGGATCCGTCTATGGCGGAGGAAAAGCGCACGCTCGCGCCTTTTTGCTTCAAGTTATCGAAGGCTTCGCGCCACGAGGGATTGTCCGGCGCAAAGCTGGATCCGGTGATCGCGACAAGACGCCCGCCTTGTTCCAGCCGGGCGAAGGCTGAAGCAATATGACGGAAAGTCGTCTCCGTGCTGCGCTGCGCGACATGAAGCGTTGCCGAAAATGGCGGGTTCATGAGAATGACGGATGGCCGGATGTCTGAATCCAGCCGGTCATGGATGCTGGCGGCGTCAAGTTTTGCATGGGAAGCATTCGGAAACAGGTGCTTGAGCAAGGCCGCGCGGCCTTCGGAAATTTCGTTCAAGGCAAGCTTCGCGCCCCGGCTTTCCGCGAAGATGGCGAGCATCCCCGTGCCAGCCGAGGGTTCGAGAACGACATCTTCCGGCGTCAGCCCGGCCGCAAGGCTGGCGACCAGAGCGAGCGGCGCGGGCGTCGAGAATTGCTGAAGCGCCTCGGATTCCTGGCTGCGGCGGGTATGGGTGGGCAGAAGATTTGCCACGCGCTCTATCATCGAAAGCAGCGCCTGCGGGGTTTTGGCGTGAGCCAGCATGGCCGGGCCGTAGGTCCTTAAGAAAAGGATCTGCGCAACTTCGCAGGCTTCATAAGCGGTTTTCCAGTTCCAAAGCCCTTCGGCATCGCTGCCGCCAAAGGACGTTTCCATAGCTTCGCGCAAGGCTCTCGCATCAATAGCCGTGCCTTTGGTAAGAGCCGCGCAGAGCTGCCGCCCGGCTTGAAGCAGGCAGGAAGCCGTTTGTTCGGACGTGCGGAAAGTGACAGTCGGCTGAACAGCCGCCGTTTCGGGATAGATCGGTGTCATTAGTATTATCTCCGGTTCGAAGGTTGAAACGCACCGGAAGAACGGAAAAAACTCTCTCTTCCCCCCTCCCGGCTCACTTCAATCCCGGCTTTCCTCTCACTCTGGCGGAACGTAAGCCTCGAACGGGTTGCCTTCTGCCAGATGGCCGAAGGGGGTGAAGGCGTAGTCGCCCTCATGGCGGCCGACCGCGCAGATGACGTAGCGGGGGATGCCGCTTCTTGCGTCCTTGCATTCCATGATAGCAAGATCGCCGTTTTGCGCGGCGCGCAGCAGGGTTTCGAAGTTCTCGCGGATGTGTGCGGGAATAGCCATGGCGTCACCCTCCCTGTTGCAGAACGCTGCGGCAGCGGTCCGCAAGCGTCTCGATGTCATCCAGCAAGGACAGCGGGGCGAAGTGATTGCGCCCGCCGGTATAGTCTCTCCGCCCCTGACAGATGCGGATCAGGATGCCGGAATCCGCGCCGGTACATGGCTGGCTGATCTGGACGTAAAGCCGCTCGTGGTGGAGCGTCACCTCGCCCGAGACGGCGATGCCGCCGCAGTTCGAGCGAACGTCGAACGTTCCGGCCCGAAAGCCGAGGGCTTTGGCCAGCGCGCGCAGGCGCTTCATGCCGGTGACGTGGAAAGAGCGTTTTTGCACATTGTTATAGGCGCAAGGGATAGACCAGTTCATTGTCGTTCTCCATAGAAAGCAAAGACCCGGCGCGAGGGCCGGGCCTTGTAAGTTGAAGGGGAAAAATGGCGAAGCCGCTTTTATGCGGCATCACACAGGAAATCGGGAAGATCGGCGGACAGCTCGTCCTGCAGTTCCGTCTCCGGATCCTCGGCAGGATCGTTGTTTTCCGGTTCGATCTCCGGTGTGCGCAACGGTTCCGGGAGCCAGTTCGTGCCGTCCAGCATCCGCTCGGCCTGCGCGGCCATATCGGTTTTGCGCATATGTTCGATCAGCGCCGCGGAAGACTCGCCCCTGGCTTCGGTGATCGCCTCCAGAATATGTGCTTTGGAAACGCGGCCAAGATAATTAGCGGCCGTGGGCTTCCATCCGGCGGCATGGAGGTCGAGAGCCAGAAGCATGGCCAACTGGTCAGCGTGGCGCATTCGGCTTTCAGCGCGGTTCAGAGGCCCCCGCACGGCATTGACGCTCAAGCCCACGCAGTGCGCGAAGAGCGCCTTGCGGCGGGACTCGTCGAACGTACGCAGTGTTTCCCAGAGGTCTTTGGCCTCTTTTGGAAGCTGTTTGCGCCAGGCTTCGTGACGCTCTTCGATGGAAAGCGCCGAAGGGCAGGTTTTCAAGTCCGGTCCCTGCACAGAAAACCCCGAACTCGTCGCCATGATCTCAAGGCAGGATTCGAACGAGAAGTGATAAAAGCTCTGCAAAGCGATCGCATGGAGCGCGGCTAAAAACGCCGTGTCCGGATCGGCCCCGAGAGCATCCCGCAACGCGAGCGTCCGGTGCGCGGTCAGTTCCATCACGAGGCGTTCCGAGAGCGGTTTCAGGCCTTCGTCTTCTGGTTCGGCTGGCGGAGATACATTCCCTGAATCCTGTGCCTGCGCTTCAGAGCCAGTATGAGAGGCCCCCTCGGACGCATCGTCCACGGCCTGTTCCTTGTCGTCTTGGCGGACATATCCGCGTTGCACGACTAATATGCCGTCGTCGTCGATACTGACAAACGCTCCGGCGCGGGCGATGTCGGCGGGATCATACGTGAGAGGACGGTCTTCGAGTTCGTCGATCCGGTCATTGATCTGGACAAACCGTCGCCGTGCCTCATCCGGCATGTCCTCGCTGTCTTCCTGAAAGTAGCGCCGTTCGATTTCTTCGCGCTCTGAACAGAGGGCTTCGTACTCCGCCGCCTCGTCGGCGTTCATCGGCACGTCTTCGCCTTTGATATGGCCAAGGCCACGCGTGTGACCGTAAGGGAAACTTTCGGCGACCTCGATCCATTTCCAGCCCTCGGCGCTGATGGCTTCCGCCTCGCGGGCAAGTTTTTCCGTGAACAGGTGCTCCAGCAAGGCCGGATCCTCGATCCAGCCTTCGTTTTCTTCCGAGAACAGGTCGCGCAGGACGGTTCCGCCCGCCGCTTCATAAGCAGGCAGGCCGACGAAAAGTACGCGCCCGTCGTCCGCCGCGATGCTGTTCTCCGTGAGCAGACGGCGGATGGTTACCGGATGTTTGCTGTAACCTTGCGCGACCGTCTCCCAGACCTTTTCCTGACGCGCATGGTCGTCCGTGATCGTAAAGGCCATGAGTTGTTCGAGCGTCATGGCATCCGTCTCGTAAGCTTCGAGCAGTTTTGGGGATACGCCTGCAAGCTTGAGGCGCTGGCGGACGATATGCGGAGTCACGAAAAACCGCGCCGCGATTTCTTCATCGCCAAGGCCCTGTTCCTTCAAACTCTGAAACGCGCGGAACTGGTCGAGCGGGTGCAGGTTACGGCGCTGGACGTTCTCTGCCAAAGAGTCCTCCTCCAGCAGTCCGTCTTCCCGCACGATGCAGGGAATGGGCGTGTTGGCTGCAAGCCGTCCCTGCTTTACGAGTAATTCAAGTGCGCGGTAACGCCGCCCGCCGGCCTGGACTTCATAGCAGCCCTCCTTCTCCGGGATCGGGCGGACGCTCAGGGATTGCAGCAGCGTGCGCCGCGCAATGTCCTCGGCCAGTTCTTCAATACTCTGGCCCGTCCGGATCCGCCGCACATTGCGCTCCGAGAGAACGAGCCTCTCAAACGGCACGTCCATCGAGCGGGACAAGGTGATGATGTCTTCGGTCATTTTGGTTCTCCTCTGTGTAAAGCCCGGAAAGAGCCCTCTCTTTCCTTTTCAAGCCTTCGCAGAGAACCCTCCCGAACTCTTTCTCTTTTGCTGAAGCGCGGCCGGGCTGAGGCCGTGGTTCCTTTCCCGGCCTTTCCCAAGAAGGGACAGATAGCCTTTCCCGTCCGCCATGGTTCTTGCATTTCGCAGGACCCTTTGCGTCCGGCTGCGGTAACAATCGTCCCAGCCGCCGCTCAATGCCTTGTCGTCCCGGTAAATGACTGCGGCGATTTCGCGGTGCGTCGCGCCCGCGATCTTTCCATCAAGCGCCTGCAATCCTCTGATCTGCTCTCTTGCGGCTTTCTCTGGTGCGGGTACGGCTTTGGGCAAGCGGTTCTCATGATAGAGCGCGTGCAGGTTTTCAAAGCCGCGCAGATTGTCCCTGAATCTCCCAAGGTCTCCGATCGAGTGCTGGAGCGCGATAGGCCGGTCGATATTCGAGACGCCGTGAACGGCAAGCTGAAAGGTCTGTTTGCGCGCCCTGTACAGGAGGTGCAATTCCTTGTCTTTTCGTTGAAAGACACCCTTGAGGAGCGCGCACTCACGCAAATCCTGCCCGCCGTTTCGGCGCGGCGCGAGCTTCGCGGTGACGCTCAAGACATGCGGATTGCTGCCTGGCAGCCAGAGAACTGTTGGCTCGTCTTTGTCGACCCTGCAGCAGCCGACGCCCAATGCAGAGAGCGGGCAATCTTCAGCGCAGCGCGTATGGAGAATACCGTCCTTTATGACGGAGACGTCCCTGCGCGAGCGGCAGGGGAGGGTTTTCAGGGCGCGCCGGAAACCGGCACTGCGGCGCAGCCATTCCTCCGCCCAGGCGACCTCATCGCGTCCTGACAGAGAGGCGTAGGTCTTCTGATGAAGCCATTCCCTTGCCCCCGGGTGGCTGAAACGAGAGACGATGCCGCCAGACATCGGCATCCTCCGGACGCCGACACGCAGCGACAGTGTAAGTTACAAGAAATGCCCAATTTTATTGTTCGCCCTTTCAACAGTGAAGTGCCCGATTGGGGGGTGGGCGGGCCAATGC
>RZZS01000107.1 GCA_009929775.1 Alphaproteobacteria bacterium | reverse complement strand
GGGAAACGCCAGTAGCCGGTATGACCCGCCAGCTCGATTTGCAGGAGCATGCGGATTAAGCATCACCGACGAACAGTCGGTAGATCGCATCATCCGGCTGGAAGAGAACTTCGCCGCGCCCGTTCACTGGAATGTAGCCGTTTTCGATCAGCAGGTTGATTGCTACTTCGTCACCGTCAACGGCATACAACGGCTGCACATCGGCGACGCTATCGCCCAGCAGTGAGGCCCATGTAACCCAGCTGTCGGCTAGCTCGTCGCGGAGGGGGAACGCGCCGTTACTCCCCTGTCCGACCAGCGCAGCCATATGCAATAACTCGTGCTCGCGCTTGCTCAAAGCAATCGCGGTGTCATTCGATGAGAGCAGCTCGACCAGCCCCGGCAACCTTCGGTTGAACTTGTCGCAGACTTCATCGAACCGATCGCGCCCGATCTCTGCTTGAGGCGGCATCAGACTTTCCCAGATGGAAAGCAGCATCGGCACGCCGCTGGTGAGCCCCATGATGCGGGCAATGGCATCCTGGGTGTCGAAATGAATATTGCGCAGCCGCTCGTACCACCATGTCAATCGTGCTTCATCTAGCCGCTTGAGCCCGACGTAAGAGACCATGACGCCGGCATCATTGAGGGACTGCTGCAATGCCCAGCGCATCAGGCCGATGCCGCCGATCACCAATGGTGGTGTGAGGTGCTTGTCCCGTTCGCGGACGAGTAAGTCGGCAACCTCAGCGGTGGCGTCGTGAATCAGCAGAGGCCGGCGGTTATGGGACCGAGCGGAAAGGCTGTTTCCGTCGGCGATGTCGTCACCCCGATAACCCAGCCGGTCCACCACGCCACCACGGTCGTCCTGCAGCGCTCCTAGCCAGGGCGATGCGGCCACCGCAATGCTGATGCCTATGTTCGCGCCATCTTCGCTCAGGGCGAAATGCAGATCATCGATCTGTTTCGGTGTCAGCAGGCTGGTGACGAAGTGTGCCTCATGGCCACCGTCCCGAACCCGTTGAATATCCTGTCTGATCTGGTGTTCAGGATCTTCTTCGGTCATCAGGACCGGCAGATGGGCGGGGAACTTCATGTGGTACACGGGGCCGCTCTGTTGCACCTTTTCCTCAATCAGTGCACGGTCCCGAAAGTCGTGCAGGTTGCGGAGGATTTCGCCGGTTTCCGATGGGTCGAGCTTGCGCAGCCAACCGGTATCTGAGTCGACGGAGCGAATGCGTTCAAGCAGCTTTGCCGGAGCATTCTCCAGTCCCTGACCGGAGAGCAGGTCGTTGAACGCCAGCAGCATGGTCCAAAACAGGATCCGGCCGACGCGGTTTCCTTGGAAGTTGTTGTCATTGATGGTGCGAATCTCTTCCTGCACACTGGCCTGATGGAACGTGTTGACCACGTCTTCGTACGTGATGGTCACCTCGCGGCGCCCGCTAGCGGCGTAGGACAGATGCACATGCTTCAGCAGCGAGTCACAAAACCTGATGATGATCGCAGGCTGCAAACCGCAATACCGAGCGATGGTCGCTGCTTGCGCATGGGCATCGATCCCGAGACGTGCCAGGGGGCCAGCGGCGAGCTTGATCGAGTCGTCCTCGCTGAGTGGCGACAGGCGCAGGATGCTCCCGGCATTCGCCCAGGCGCCGGCACGGCTGTTGGTAACCCGATAGCCCGAGAAGACGAAACGGACCCTGGGCAGATTGTTCTGGTCGACTCCGCCGAATGTCTCTTTCATCATACGGAAGCTCAGGCAGCGCTCGCGCACCCGGTCATATTCCTTGAGCTGTCCCTCCACGAAGGTGTCGGCCTCGTCCAGGATGACCAGCAGGCTTACTTTGGGATGCTGTAGGAAGAATGCCTCGAGGAACTTCGCCATGCGCGCCCCGGGATCTGTTTCATCGGGGATATTCGGTGCCGCAGGGAAGCGCGTACGGATCTCGGCCACCACCTTGTCCGTAAGCCAGTTCTCCGATTCCCCACCAGCGACGATGATATAGAGCACCCGCAGTTCGTTACCGGAGGGCAAGCGGTTTCCCGAGTAGGTTTGCTCAACGTACTTGAGCAGCGCGCTCTTGCCGAGCTTGCGACCGGAGAAGATACGCGTGTATTCAGCCGTCAGTGCAAGCTTCTCGGCCTCGCGCTCGCGGCCGACAAACATCTCAAGCTGAATGAACTGCCCGTCGCGGGAGACGTAAGGCGACAGGTCTTTCCAGCTGAGCTGTTCGAACGCCAGCTCAATCAGCCCGAGCATGCCGTAAGGCCGTTGGGCTGCGTCCTGACCCATCAGTCGACACAGGTCGAGATCGTCCAGCACGGCGCCGGCACTGCGCAGTTCGCGGCCTCGTAGCTCAGCGAGAATCCGCTCCCTCGCTGGCTCGGCTAGACCCGGCATCAGGAACAGTACGAGTTTCCGGCTGTCGCGTTCCGCCGACACGTAGCGGGAGAGCTGATTGGGAGCATTCGTGGGTGTAATTCCGAATGGTGGGCTCGCGATGATCAGGGCGGAGAAGTCACGCAGTTGAGGCACGAAGCTTGGATTCAGCCCCTCCTCCGCGAGAAGCCTCAGCAGTTCAGCGCAGTTGATGACGATCTGGGAGTTCCTGAATTCGCGCAGTTCCTTGGGTACGAGACGACGCTTACGTGTCGCTGACAGGTCGCCTTCGCCACTAACAAAGTCGTAGAAGGCACGCCGCAGCTTGCTCGCGTTTTGCTTGTCGTCGCCTCTGCGCTGATTCAGCCATAGCTTCGGTAAATCGCCCAGATCGGCGTGCTGGGTGGCCGCCTGCAGCACATTCAGAGGGTCTGAGAATCGCAATCGCGCCTCGCGGCGCCAAAGAGTCTGGCGGATCGCATCGCCGTCGCTGCGCGCCAACGCGCTCTTGTCCCGCAGGCCTTCCAGTGCGCGGTCGAAGCGCCCTTCGTTGATCTCCGCCAGGACGCCGGCCCTTTGATCCGCGTCATCGAGTCTTTCGGCCTCGGTGCGCAGACGTCCCAAGTTGCGGTTGCGCTCATCGCCCAGTGTGCTGATGAGAGTGTCGAGCCAGCTCGCGATGAGCGGCAATTCCCGATGCACTCGCTCGCGATCTTCAAGTAGGTCCCTCGCACTCTCGTACGCACGGTCGACATCGGTGGCGTGGGGTAATGCCAGGGCGGTCACGTCCCTTCGTAAGCCTTCGAGAACACGCAATCTCTGATTCAATGCCTCGATTCGGTCACTAAGCTCCCGCTGGATGCGGGTCTTTTCGTCGCCTGCGAACTCGTCCGAGCCTACCAAATATGGTAGTAGGTCAGAGCGACCCGTCTCGATGAGACGACTGCGCAATGCTTTGGGCATGTCTCCCATTATCGGCGTCTGATCGTCGGCGTGAAGCAAGAGCGCCGCAGCAGCGACCATGGTCGACGGATTAATGGCAGAGATGGGCAGGATGGGCGCCCAGCGTCTTGCGGCGAGATCATCATCCCTGTCTAACATCGGCAACAGGCCGGGAAACTGCCAACGGTCCGCCTCGGTGATGCCGGAAACGGTAATCACGGGTTGACGGCTGACCAGTGCAACGATGCTGAGCCGGCACAGTTCTTCCGCAGCATCCGCGAGTGGCTCTCCCGTGACCAGCGTGCGCAGCTCTGGTAGCGGCAGCTCAATGCCCTGGAAGTGGCGAGGCGTCGCGCGCTTACTGTGCAACTGCGCTAGCCGCAATACGTTGGCGGCCAATGCCGCGATCTCCGCGACAGCCTTGTCCATCATGCGGCGATCGGCGTGCCTGGCCTCGGCGTGGTCCGCTATCTTTGTGTGGCGGATAGTTAGCTTTCGGATCTGATTCGTCAGCTTGCCAATGTCCCAGCGGGTGAAGTCGTCCGATTGCTCGCCGGGCGACAGAACGGGGACCAACTGGCTGACGTGAGTCTCGACAAACTCCGTCCATGCCTTACGGCAGTGGGTGCGTTGGATCTTGCCCGCGGCTGCGCTCCATAGCTGCTGTACTCGGAGTTGAAATAGCTCCCGTGCGGCGAGCAGCTGTTCCGATACAATCGCGTCACTCAGCGCTTCACCGCCGGAGTATCTCTGGAGGAGCTTCCCCCAACCGTCTTCGCCGTGCTGGCGAAATGTCAGCAATCGCTCCATCAAGATACGTAGATCGGGGCTGCCGATGGCTGCGGCGTCGAGGATGGCCTGGCGATCGACGTCAGTAGGCGGGGCGTCGTCAGACGGCTTCAGCGCCTCCATGACGGCGCCGACCAGGATCTGAGCGCGAGCGGCGAAACCGCGCTGTGCGACGTCGAGCAGCCTCGGCAGCCGGGGAGCGTCTGCACCACCTGCGCTTTCCGATTCCGGTTGCGTACAGATTTCAGCGATTGCTCTGACGTCATCAGCGGCGATCAACGGCATCTGCTCTCGCGACTCCAACGCGCGACTAAAGACCTCAAGGTGAGCAAAACGCTTCTGTTCCAGCGCGCTTAACGACGCGGATCGCAACCGCTCGTCGAAGTTATCGCTGATCCATGGTGCCCGCTGACATCGGCCGTCAGGGCCGATCCAGCGGTTTTCACAGAACGACTCGAACACGAATGGAGCATCGGCGCTGACTCCGTTATCCGTTGGCTCCGATGGATGCTGTTGGGCCGGCTGGATCGGCACATCAGGCGCGCCCGGCACCTGTGATTCGGACGTGGACGTCGTCTGTTCACTCGCGCGCGGCGGTGGGGCATCCCCGTTCGGGACATCATGCTTGGCCTCCCCCTCGGCGAGCACGGCTGCTACCTCTGTTTCCCCGCCCGCGTGCGCGCTGATTGCTGCCGGATCCTCGGGCGTACCCTCGAGGTCTTGCGGCTCAGCGCCATCGTGGTCGCCGGCTGTGGCTGTCAGCGGCTCCGAGTCGGGCTTGTTCCTAGGCGACGTCGGGTTGTCAGCGGTGGCATCGGGCGCGCTCTCGCCGGCGCCTTGTGGCTTGGTTTCCGTCAACTGCGCTGGCGCTGGCTTGGACGCGCCGAGAGTGGATTCGCCCTCGGGTTCATTTGCGAATCGGCGCAGGGCATCGGCAATCGCCGTCTCCGCGCCAATGAGTGCCGATTGCGTGGACCGTTTTTCCTCTACCAGTGCGGGGATCTCGGTGTCGCGGTCACCGGCAACGGCGTCCATCAGGGCCTGTTTGGCTTTACTGACTCTCTCGCGCGCGTCTAGGGCCAGAACAACTTGCCGCTCGAGGACATCGGCGAGCGAAGCCATTTCGCTCGGTTCGAACGTCTCACAGGGTCTAGTGAGCCGTTGTTCCGCAGTGATCAATAGTTCCTCAAGCGACGCAGTCGGATCCGCCAAGGCGCCACGCACGGCCGCAAGGGCTACACTTGCGCGCTCGATACCATCACGCCGCTGCAAATCAAGGCTGGCTTGATGAGCCTCGGCCAGAGACCGCAGTTCGTCCAGCGCGGCTGCCATAAGCTCCAGTGCTTCCATTCCGAACGGATCAGCACGTGTCCGTTCCAACGTATCCTGCAGTTTAGCAAGGGTTGCATCCCAGTCCTGCTCGGGCGTTGAGAGCGTCTCGCCGTCAAACTGCTGTGCTGCTGTGGACGTACCGTCTTCGGTGGCTGCATGCTGCATGAGCTCCGGGTAGAGCGGCATTAGCCAACTCATCACATGTCCGAAGGCGGGTTTACCGACCGCGTCCAATGCATCGGTCAGAGCCTGGCAGGACTCCAGTAACGAGCGCTCGCGCAAGGCTGCGTCGATCTCATCAAAACGATCGGGGTCGACTGTTCGCAGCACGCGTTGGCCATTGCTGAACGCACCGATGGGAAGGTTTAGCAGCCGTCGCCAGTTGTCCAGTGGCTTCTTGTCAGACCCCTTCGATCTGGCGACCTGATGAAGGATCTCTCGGGTTCCCTCGGGGTGATTTTTAAAAGAGACGACGAGGCTCTCGTAGAAGCCTGCGCCATCAATTTCTTGGGGAGCTGGCCAGATGTCCGGCCAGCGCTGATGCATCTCCCGAGCCACCGGTTTCCAATGCTGCTGCTGGATTTGCAGCACCTCTGCCAACTCGCTCGGACTCGGGGCGACATCCGAGAACGGTCTATTGTTCGGTACGTATCCTGCCATCTCCATCATCTA
>RZZS01000043.1 GCA_009929775.1 Alphaproteobacteria bacterium | reverse complement strand
CAGGCGGCGGAGATGCTTGGTATCGAGATTCCGCGCTTCTGCTATCACGACAAGCTGAGCGTGCCGGCGAATTGCCGCATGTGTCTCGTGGAAATCGAGGGCGGCCCGCCGAAGCCCCAGCCCTCTTGCGCGCTGGCCGCGACAGACGGAATGGTCGTGAAGACCGATACGCCGATGGTGCACAAGGCGCGCAAGGGCGTTATGGAGATGCTTCTCATCAATCACCCGCTTGACTGCCCGATCTGCGATCAGGGCGGGGAGTGCGATTTGCAGGATCAGGCGATGGGTTACGGCTATGACCGCTCGCGTTATTACGAGAGCAAGCGCGCGGTGCGAAACAAGGACCTCGGCCCGCTCGTCAAAACCAACATGACGCGCTGCATCCAGTGTACGCGCTGCGTACGGTTTTGTGACGAGATCGCGGGGACGGGGGAGCTCGGGCTTGTCAACCGGGGCGAAGACGTCGAGATTACGCCTTATGGCGGTGAGTATGTGACCACGGAACTGTCCGGCAATCTCGTCGATATCTGTCCGGTGGGGGCGCTGACCTCGAAACCCTATGCGTTTCAGGCACGTCCGTGGGAACTGCGCAAAACCGAGACGATTGACGTGCATGACGGGCTGGGATGCAACATACGAGTGGATGCGCGCGGTAACGAGGTGATGCGGATCCTGCCGCGTCTCAACGAGGACATTAATGAAGAGTGGATCGACGACCGCACGCGCTTTTCGTATGATGGTCTCAAGAAGCGCCGTCTCGACAAGCCGTTCATCAAGGACCGGGAGACGAATAGGCTTCGGCCTGCAACGTGGGACGAGGCTTTTGCGTTTATCGCCGACAACCTCAGTGGTTTGAAAGGCGAGCAGATTGCCGCGCTCGCCGGAGATTTGTGCGAGATCGAATCGATGGTCGCGCTCAAGGATCTCATGAAGGCACTGGACTGCAAAAATCTGGATTGCCGCACGGACGGGAGCCGGTTCGATACGAGCGTACGGGCCGGGTACCTCTTCAATTCGGGTATTGCCGGAATCGAGGAAGCGGACGCGATTCTGATCGTCGGGAGCAATCCGCGCCATGAGGCGGCTCTCGTCAATGCCCGGATTCGCAAGACCTGGCTCCAAAGGCGGATCAAAATCGGGGTGATTGGTGCCCCGGTGAACCTTACCTATCCGTATGAGCATCTCGGCACGGGGCCGCGGGATCTTGAAAAGCTCCTCAAGGCGAGAAGCGGATTTGCGAAAACCCTTAAAGACGCGCGGCGCCCGATGATCATCCTCGGGGCAGGATGTTTCCAGCGCGAAGATGGCGAGGCCGTGCAGGCGCTCGGGCGCGAGGTTGCCGAAAAGTTCGGCATGGTCGCGGAGGACTGGAATGGCTTCAACGTCCTGCATAACGCGGCCTCGCGCGTCGGAGGAATCGAGGCGGGGTTCCTGCCGGGCGAAGGAGGGAGGGGGTTCCATGACATTCTCGAGGGCACGAAAAAAGGTACGGTCAAGGCGCTTTACCTTCTCGGGGTCGACACGTTCGACCCGCGCGCGGCAATCGGCTGGAAGACTTTTGTCATCTATCAGGGCCATCACGGCGATCTGGGCGCGCACGGGGCCGACGTCATTCTTCCCGGTGCCGCCTACACGGAAAAAGATGGACTGTACGTCAACACGGAAGGACGCGTACAGATGGGGAAAAAGGCTGTGTGGCCACCGGGCGATGCGCGGGAGGACTGGACCGTCATTCGAGCCCTTTCGGATGTCTTGGGGCACAGGTTGCCATACAATTCCCTTGTGCAGTTGCGCGAGCGTATCGTGAAGGAACGGCCCGCGTTCGGTGATGTCGATGCGTTGCCGAAGGCCGAGTGGGGTAAATTCGGTGGCCGTGGCGATGTCTTGTCTGACGATTTCAAGGACACTGTTGAGAACTTTTATCTGACCAACGCGGTTTGTCGCGCATCCGTGACGATGGCGCGGTGTTCGCAGGCGTTCACCTGCGGGAAGGCGGGAAAAGAGGCGGCATGACGAATACAATAGAGAGAGTCCGCGAATTTCACTGTGTCTACAATTGTGTTACAAAAGGTGCGCCCGACCTGTCGGATCGTGTTGTCAACGAACTGCGCCTCAACCTTCTTCAGGAGGAACTGGACGAACTGCGTGTGGCGCTCGAAAGCGGTGACGTCGTCGAGGCGTTGGATGCGCTCACAGATTTGCAATACATCCTCGACGGGACATACCTGGCGCTTGGACTCGCGGAACATAAGAACGCGGCTTTTGCGGAGGTGCATCGTTCGAACATGAGCAAGCTTGGTGCCGACGGAATGCCGATTTACAGGGAAGGTGATGGAAAGGTCCTGAAAGGGCCGGATTATTCGCCGCCAGACCTTGCCGGGATTCTCGGATTACGTAAGGAAGAAGCGGCATGACCGAGCTCTGGACGGCATATGGATTGCCGCTTGCGACGATGCTGGTTTACATCGGCGTGACGGTAGGTGCGCTGCTGCTGGCAGTAGCGTATCTCACCTATGCCGAGCGCAAGGTGCTCTCGGCGATGCAGCAGAGGCAGGGGCCGACGCTCGTCGGGCCGTTCGGGCTGTTGCAGCCGATCGCCGACGGGCTCAAGCTGCTGTCGAAAGAGACCATCATTCCTGCGCAGGCGAACCGGGTCGTTTTCCTGCTTGCGCCGATCTTGACCTTTACGCTAGCGCTTGTCGCATGGGCGGTGATTCCCGTGGATGCGCAACTCGTTCTGGCCGATATCAATGTCGGAATCCTCTACCTGTTCGCGATTTCCTCGATGGGCGTCTATGGCGTCATCATGGCCGGATGGGCGTCGAATTCGAAATACGCGTTTCTCGGAGGCCTCCGTTCGGCTTCGCAAATGGTGTCCTATGAAGTCTCGATGGGGCTTGTGATCGTTTGTGTGCTCCTTGTCGCCGGGTCTTTGAACCTGACCGACATCGTCACTGCGCCAAGACCATGGTGGGTGCAGATTCTTCTTCTGCCGATGCTCGTCGTGTTTCTCGTGTCGATTCTCGCAGAGACCAATCGCGCCCCGTTCGATCTGCCCGAGGGCGAATCGGAGCTGTCCGGCGGGTTCATGGTCGAATATTCGGCGATGGCCTTCGCGCTGTTCTTCCTTGGCGAATACGCGAATATGATCCTGATGAGCGCCATGACGACGATCCTGTTTCTGGGCGGCTGGCTGCCGCCTTTCGGGATTGGCGCGCTGGAGGTGGTTCCGGGGGTTGTCTGGTTCGCGCTGAAAGTCTCGCTCGTGCTGTTCTTCTTCATTTGGGCCCGCGCGACCTTCCCACGCTACCGATACGACCAGTTGATGCGACTGGGATGGAAAGTCTTTTTGCCGCTGTCGCTTGCGTGGGTGGTTGTGACGGCCGGGTGTCTGATGGTAATGGGCGCGTTGCCGTCATAGCGACAGCGGGCTCGGCGACGAAATCTTTTCGGATTGGTCTTGTTGCCAGTCGCGTACTTTGTAGAAGACAGTTTTTCCGAAATCGGAAAACCAAATATCCTTGAGTCTCTTTTCTATCGCTCTTTCGATCATTATATCGCGATCCTGATCGGCGGCGGACTTGAGTTTGAGCGCCAGATCGACAGCGAAACTTTCGGGGTCTGGGGCCTCGTCCCTGTCCGCGCAATAGGTCTTGACGGAATTGAGTAATCTTCGGGGATCGCAGCAATCATCCAAAATCGCCTTGAAGAGCCGAAAATCCGTAATGGCTGTTACCGCGGCGGAAAACTCCTCAAGATGCCGTATATGCCGATGGGAGATTCGGGTTTCGATCCCCTGTCCTGCGAGTTGTCTGTAAGTTTCCTTTGCCTCACTCTTCGCACGCACTAATGATTTCTCGTACGTGTTGTTAATAATCGTTCTCAGTGTCCGGGCGGGCGGCAAGAAAAAAGAGTGGTCATAAGAATACTCGCTTGTCATACGTTTGCGCCTGAGCGTCGGTGTGCAGATGACGAAGGTGGTTGCTGTGTTATGGCAACCGCACGACGCTGACAGGGTATAGCGAAGTCCGGGGGGAAAAATCAAGTGATAAGCTATCGTACGAAGAATTGGTCTGGATTTTCCGTCGTGTCCGTATATTTTGCTCATATGGCCGTTGGACACCTTATCAACTCGTTTCTTCTCGTCGAAATCGTCAAGGGCATGGCCTTGACGCTCAAATACGCATTGTTCCAGCCGCGGGTGACGATCAATTATCCATACGAAAAGGGGCCTCTATCGCCGCGGTTTCGGGGCGAGCACGCCTTGCGGCGCTATCCGAGCGGGGAGGAGCGGTGCATCGCGTGCAAGCTGTGTGAGGCAATTTGTCCGGCACTTGCAATTACCATCGAATCGGAGCCGCGCGAAGATGGTTCGCGGCGCGCCACCCGTTACGACATCGATATGACCAAATGCATCTACTGCGGGCTGTGTCAGGAAGCCTGCCCGGTCGACGCGATTGTCGAGGGGCCGAATTTCGAATTTGCAACGGAAACGCGCGAGGAGCTGTTCTACAACAAGGACAAACTGCTTGAAAACGGCGACCGATGGGAAGCACAGATCGCCGCGAATCTGATCAAGGATGCGCCGTATCGGTGACGCGGCGCGTATCTAGAACGGTATGCTGTAATAGACACTGACGATCTCGGTACCCGGATTGCGGTGGGCGAGGTCGGCGTTTGAGATGTGGCTGGCGGCCAGAGAAATCCGACTGTAATCCGCGAACTCGTATTGAAACTCCAGCTGGGTGCGGAACTGGACGGTGTGTCCAAGGTCTTTACCTCCGCCATCGGAATACAGGCCGACTCCCCAGGATGGAACGAAGTAACACTCGTCGGCGAATTCCCAGTCGTACAGGAGCCCGCCAGCCCCATAGAGACCACCGTCCGACGTTGCTTCCACGCCAATCCATGTTTTGAGATCGGCGATGATTGGTTTACCGAATCGGATTTCCGCCCGGAAATCGATGGCGCTCTCGTCGTCGTTCGCATCGAAATATCCGAGGGCGAAGGCGAGAAGATCAACATCTCTGGCGGCGTAAGCCGGTGTGGAAACAGAGGAAAACGAGAGCAGCAGAGCGCACGCGCCCGTGGAAAAGCGTTTTAACACAAAGGTACCCTTGTCAGATGGAAGCAATGAATTAGTTCAGCAATCCGATGACAGAGTTTTTCCCGGCTTCAAAAAAAAATCAACGGGAATTATTTGGTTCGTTTTCGGGTCCGGGCGCTTGCGCTGCTCTGGCTTGTGCTTTAGAAATGGCTGTAAACCTGATACGCGGCGCGCAGGGGACCAATGATCCAGGCTCTGGCCTTCTATCTGTTTGCAGGAATTCTTTTGGTGAGTGGCGTGCTGGTCATTTCGGCCAGGAATCCTGTTTATTCCGTGCTGTTCCTCATTCTCGGCTTTTTCAACGCGGCTGGCCTGTTTGTGCTCTTGGGGGCCGAGTTCGTGGCGTTTATCCTCGTTATTGTCTATGTCGGGGCGGTCGCGGTCCTGTTCCTGTTTGTCGTCATGATGCTCGACATCGATTTTTCGCACCTTCGCAAGGGGGCGCTCCAGTATGTTCCTCTCGGTGGTCTCCTCGGCACAGTCCTGCTGGCTGAGCTGTTTCTACTCTTTGGTGCATGGCAGAAGGACGACATTCCGGGCGAGGTGCTCACCTCGCCGGTGCCGGAGGGGGTTGCCAATACCGAGGCGCTCGGCGCGATTCTCTACACGGAGTATGTCTATCCATTTCAGGTTGCGGGGTTGATTCTGTTGGTAGCGATGATCGGGGCGATTGTTCTCACACACCGGGTCCGTCCGGATGTGCGGCGGCAGAAGGTCGGCGAGCAGATTGCCGTCCGGCGCGAGGACGTGGTCGAGATCCGCAAGGTAACGCCGGGGACAGGGGTCTAGCGGATGGAGATTACGCTCACGCACTATCTTGCCGTTGCCGCCGTGCTGTTTACGACGGGCCTGTTCGGGATTTTCCTGAACCGGCGTAATGTCATCGTCATTCTCATGTCGATCGAACTGATGCTGCTGGCCGTCAACATCAATTTCGTTGCGTTTTCCGCGTTTCTCGGGGACCTTGCAGGGCAGGTGTTCACGCTGTTCGTCCTGACGGTCGCGGCGGCGGAGGCGGCCATCGGCCTTGCTATCCTCGTCGTGTTCTTCCGCAACAAGGGCTCGATCGCCGTTGAAGACATTTCGAGCCTGAAGGGGTAGGGGCAATGGAACTTCTTGCCGTATTCTCCCCGCTTGCAGGCTTTCTGATCGCCTTTCTGTTCGGTCGGCAGGTCGGGGACAAGGGCGCGCAGTTCGTCACGTGCGCGGGCGTGATCGTCGCCGCGATCGCTTCGGTTGTGCTCTTCTCTCAGGTCAACCTCGCGGACGCGCCGTACAGTCGCGTGCTGTCGGAGTGGATCGTCGCGGGGGATTTCGTTGCGAACTGGGGGCTGCGGATCGACCAGCTCTCTGTTGTGATGATGTGCGTCGTCAATGTCGTTTCCGCGTGCGTCCATATTTATTCCATCGGCTATATGAGCCATGACGAGCACAAGGCGCGGTTCTTCGCCTATCTGAGCCTTTTCACTTTCGCCATGCTGATGCTGGTGAGCGCGGACAACCTCATTCAGCTCTTCTTCGGCTGGGAGGGGGTCGGGCTGACCTCGTACCTGCTGATCGGATTCTGGAACCACCGGCATTCGGCGAATGCGGCGGCCAACAAGGCGTTTGTCGTCAACCGGGTTGGCGATTTCGGCTTCGTGCTCGGCATTTTTTCAATTTTCCTGCTGTTCGATTCGGTTCAGTTCGAAACCATTTTCGAGCTGGCACCGCAGATGGCGGGCGTGCAGCTTGAGTTTCTCGGCATCACGGGACCGGCGCTGACGATCATCGGGCTGTTGCTGTTCGTCGGCGCGGTCGCCAAGTCGGCGCAACTGGGGCTGCATACGTGGCTTCCCGATGCGATGGAAGGCCCGACACCTGTGTCCGCGCTGATCCACGCCGCGACGATGGTGACCGCCGGGGTGTTTCTGGTGGCGCGTTTTTCGCCGCTCTATGAATATGCGCCGGAAGCACTCATG
Source organism: Alphaproteobacteria bacterium (assembly GCA_009929775.1). Classification (GTDB taxonomy): domain Bacteria; phylum Pseudomonadota; class Alphaproteobacteria; order Micavibrionales; family Micavibrionaceae; genus RZZS01. The sequence continues at coordinate 18,676 of RZZS01000043.1, read as the reverse complement.
GTCATTTGCGTTGCGGGGGGCCTGACGGCGTTCGTGGCGGCCACCATCGGCATGACGCAGTTCGATATCAAGCGGGTCATCGCCTATTCGACCATGAGCCAGCTCGGCTACATGTTTTTCGCGCTTGGCGTTTCCGCCTATGGAGCGGCGATGTTCCATCTCGTGACGCACGCCTTCTTCAAGGCGCTGCTGTTTCTCGGGGCCGGTTCGGTCATTCATGCGATGTCGGACGAGCAGGACATGCGACGCATGGGCGGGATCTGGAAACACGTCCCGGCGACGTACGTGATGATGTGGGTCGGCGCCCTCGCGCTTGCCGGAATGCCGTTTTTCGCCGGGTTTTATTCCAAGGATATCGTACTGGAGGCTGCCTGGGCCGATCACACGTGGTTTGGGATGTTCGCGTTCTGGATGGGGATCGCTGCGGCGTTCATGACGGCCTTCTATTCCTGGAGGCTGATTCTGATGACCTTCCACGGTCGCCAGCGCGCCGACGAAAAAGTTATGGCGCACATTCACGAGTCTCCCAACGTCATGCTCATGCCGCTGGTCGTTCTCGCGGTCGGTTCGATCATGGCGGGGTCGGCTTTCTACGGCGGTTTTGTCGGCAGTCCAAGTGACGAGGTCGTCATGCGTGACGGGCAGGCGTATGTCAGCGCATGGAACAAGGAACATTTCTGGGGAGAATCGCTTCACGTCCTGCCACAGAACGATACGGTGGAAGCCGCGCACCACGTGCCATTATGGGTGAAGGCGCTGCCGGTTGTCGTCGGGCTTTTCGGGATATTCTGCGCTTACGTGTTCTATCTCTGGCGGGAGGGGCTTCCGGAACGGCTGGCGGGAGCGTTGCGGCCCGTCCATCAACTTTTTTACCGTAAATGGTATTTCGACGAGCTCTACGATCTTCTCTTCGTGCGCGGGAGCTGGTCCCTCGGCCTTGTGTTCTCGAAAAAGGGCGATGGCGGTATCGACCGGTTCGGTCCGGACGGTTTCGCGCTGGTCACGTGGAAGATCGGCGCCCTGCTTCGCCGGATGCAGACCGGGTATGTGTTCCATTACGCCCTCGTGATGATGATCGGACTGATCGGCATCGTGTCGTGGCTTGTGATCCGGTCGGGAGGTGTGGTAGCGCCATGATCGAGTTTCCCGTCCTTAGTCTCATGACGTTTTTGCCTTTGCTCGGGGCGCTGTTCATCATGACGGTGCGCGGCGATGGCGAGGAAGCGGCGCGCAACGTACGTCATGTTGCGCTCTATACCTCGCTGTTCACGCTGGCGCTGGCGGTTTACACGGTCGGGCGTTTTGACGAGACCGAGGCGGGGTTTCAGTTCGTCGAGTATTACGAATGGATCCCGTCGATCGGAGTCGCCTGGCATATGGGAATTGACGGCATTTCACTGCTGTTCGTTCTGTTGGCCGCGCTTCTGACGCCGGTATGTATCGTTGCGAGCTGGGAGTCGATCCGGGTTCGTGTGCACGAGTTTATGGCGGCGTTTCTGATTCTCGAGACGTTGGTAATCGGGACGTTCTGTGCGCTCGACAGCGTCCTGTTCTATGTCTTTTTCGAAGGTTCTCTCATTCCGATGTTCCTGATTATCGGGATTTGGGGAGGGCCGCGGCGGATCTACGCGTCCTACAAGTTTTTCCTCTACACGTTCCTCGGTTCGGTCTTCATGCTGATCGCTCTGATCGTTCTCTTTCTTGAAAAAGGGACGACCAGCATTCCCGAACTGCTCGACGATCCGGTCGGGCGCGATCTCCAGATGTGGCTCTGGCTTGCCTTCCTTGCGAGTTTCGCCGTCAAATTGCCGATGTCGCCTGTCCACACGTGGCTTCCTGACGCGCACGTCGAGGCGCCGACCGCGGGATCGGTGTTTCTTGCGGGCATACTGCTAAAGATCGGGGGGTACGGGTTTCTGCGGTTCTCATTGCCGATGTTCCCGGAAGCGAGCCAGCATTTCATGCCGCTGGTCTTCACCTTGAGTGTCTTTGCAATCATATACACCTCGCTGGTGGCGCTGGTGCAGAAAGATATGAAAAAGCTGATCGCCTATTCGTCGGTGGCCCATATGGGGTTCGTTACGCTTGGCATTTTTTCGGCTTCGGTCGAGGGTGTGCAGGGCGCGATTTTCCAGATGCTTAGTCACGGTCTGATTTCCGGGGCGCTTTTCCTGTGCGTCGGCGTTCTTTACGACCGGCTCCATACGCGCGAGCTTGGCGCGTATGGGGGCATCGTCAACAACATGCCACGCTACGCGACCCTCTTTATGATTTTCATGCTTGGGTCTGTGGCGTTGCCGGGAACGAGCGGCTTCGTTGGAGAATTTCTTACCCTGCTTGGCGCGTTTGAGGTCAGTACGCTGTTTGGAACCCTGGGGGCGACGGGGGTTATCCTCGGCGCGGCCTACATGCTCGTCTTGTATCGCAGGGTCGTCTTTGGACCCGTGACCAATCCGGAAGCAGCGAAGATGAGAGATGTAAACGACCGGGAGCTGGTTGTGCTCGTGCCGATGGCGCTGCTTGTCCTCGTCCTTGGCATCTTTCCGGGCCTTGTGATGCATCGGATTGCGCCTTCGGTTGAACTGCTCGTGAGCCGTTATGAGGCGGGCATCCACCAGAGCGGGCAAGATGCTGTCGCTCCGGAGGTTTCGAATGCAAGGTGAGTTCGAATTTTCTGCCTGGGTGCCGGCGTTGCCAGAGATATTTCTGGCGCTCGCGTCGATGGCGCTTCTTGTCGCCGGAGCTTTCATCGGCAACAAGGGTACGCGGGTAGTGTGTTATGCTGCCCTTTGGTCCATCGCAGTCACGGCGCTCATTCTTATCGGGAGAGACTGGGGTCGGTCGCTGGTTCCGGGCGGCATGTTCGTAATGGACTCATTCGCGGGCCTTACCAAGCTAATGATTCTCGCCGGGCTCTTCGCCGTGGTCGCGATGTCGATTCGCTATCTGCATCAGGAACAGATCAACCGGTTCGAATTCCCGGTTCTGGTGATGTTCGCCGGGCTCGGCATGATGCTGATGGTTTCGGCAAACGACATGCTTTCCCTTTACGTCGCGCTCGAGTTGCAATCGCTTGCGCTGTACGTGCTGGCGGCTTTCCATCGTGACACGGCTTACTCGGCCGAGGCCGGGATCAAGTATTTCGTGCTGGGTGCGATTTCGTCGGGCATGCTGTTGTTTGGCATCTCCCTGATTTACGGATTCGCGGGATCGACGAATTTCGATATGATCGCTCATCGCCTTGAGGACATGGAGGCAATTCGATTGCCGATCTTGGTCGGGCTCGTGTTCGTTCTTGTCGGGCTCGCGTTCAAGATTTCCGCAGTGCCTTTTCACATGTGGACGCCTGACGTTTATCAGGGGGCGCCGACGGCCGTGACAACCCTGTTTGCGCTCGTTCCAAAGGTCGCGGCGATGGCGCTTCTGATACGCGTCCTGTTCGGTCCGTTCGCTGCAATGGCGCCCGACTGGGGCCAGATTGTCACCTTGCTTGCCGTGGCCTCGATGATTGTCGGTGCGTTCGCGGCGCTTGGTCAGGAGAACATCAAGCGACTAATGGCATTCAGCTCCATCAGCCATATGGGTTACGCACTGATCGGAGTCATCGTTGCCGATGAGGGAGGCGTCGGGTCGGTGATGCTTTATCTTCTGATCTATATGGTCATGACCGCCGGGGTGTTTGCTGTGATCCTGTCGATGCGACGGGATAATCTGGCGGTCGAGTCGATCGGCGATCTTGCGGGCCTTGCGCGGACACGACCGTTCGTAGCCTTCGCGATGGCGGCTTTGCTTTTCTCGATGGCCGGGGTGCCGCCTCTCGCCGGGTTTTTCGGAAAGTTCTTTATCTTCGTCGAAGCTGTCGATGCCGGTTATTATGTCCTTGCGGTCCTCGGCGTTCTGACCTCGGTTGTTGCGGCGTACTACTACCTGCGAATCGTGAAGGTCATGTTCTTCGATGAGTCAGCGGAGCCGTTCGACCCGAACAAGTCCCTTTCCGGTCGTGCCGTCCTGTTCGTAGCGGCGCTGTTCGTCCTGACGTTCATCGCCTGGCCGCAGCCGGTCATTTCCATCGCCTACGATGCCTCGAAGGCGCTTTTCATCCAGTAGGCGCAATTATTGGTGCACCGGCGCGGCATTTCATCTATGTTTTGCCATTGAAAGGCAGGGAGCCACAAAGCCATGAAGTTTTCGATCAAGACGCTCGAAAAGACGGACAGCACGCAGGACGTCATCAAGGATCTGGGCGCAAAAGGGACACCGGAGGGCGCCGTTATTCACGCACTTGAGCAGCTCAAGGGGCGTGGGCGTCAGGGGAAGGTCTGGCATTCGCCGGTCGGAAACCTTTATATGTCGGTCCTCCTTCGGCCTGAGTGCCTTGCCGATGACGTTCCGCAACTCGCCTTCGTTTCAGGGCTCGCCATCTCGGCGGCGCTTGAAACCTATCTTCCAGCGGGGCATGTCAAAACACTTAAATGGCCGAACGATGTCTTCGTCGACGGCAAAAAGATTTCCGGGGTGCTCACAGAGACCACGCTGGTGCGCGGGAGGGTCGATTGCGTCGCGGTCGGGATCGGGATTAATGTAAGTGCGCCGCCTGAAGGCGCGATATCCCTCGATACGGCCAACGGTCGCGAAAACAGCATTGAAGGCTTGCGCGACACTGTGCTGGAGAGCCTTGCGCGTCATTATCGAGCCTGGCAGAACCGTGGCTTCGAGGTCATCCGCGCCGCCTGGGTCAAACAGGCCCACGGGATCGGCGAGCCGATCATCGCCTGCCTGCCAGACAGCGAGATCAAGGGCATTTTCCGCGGTGTGGATGAGCAGGGTTGGCTCGTTATGGAAGACCGCTCGGGCAACGAGCGCCACATCAAGGCGGGGCATATTGAGTTCAAGAGCCAGTAGGGACCAGAGTTGAATGCTCCTCGTAATCGACGCAGGTAACACCAACCTTGTATTCGCGCTTTACGGCGGCGGGCAGGAGCCGCTTGGATCATGGCGCATTCGTACGGATTCTGCGCGCAGCCGTGACGAATACGCGTCGTGGCTGTTGCCGCTCTTTTCACAGTTCGGCAAGCAACTCACCGATGTGTCGGACGTAATCGTGTCCTCCGTTGTGCCGGACGCCAACCACCATTTGCGAGGTTTTGCCCGCCAGTATATCGAGGTCGAGCCGCGTTTTGTGGATTACGACATGGTCCGTCGCGTGGGGCTTGAAGTCAATGTCGATTTTCCGCGAGAAGTCGGCGCGGATCGGCTCGTCAATTCGGTGGCCGTGATTTCCGAGTATCGATATCCGGCTATCGTTATCGATTTTGGTACGGCAACCACCTTCGACGCCATTGACGCGTCGGGATCCTATGTCGGCGGGGCTATCTGTCCTGGCATTAACCTCTCTCTCAAGGCGCTGCACCAGGGAGCGGCGATGCTGCCGCGTATCAGCATCCAGCGCACCGAACGCGCCATCGGTCGCCGCACGATCGAGGCGATGCAGTCCGGTGTATTCTGGGGATATGCCGGTTTGATCGAAGGCATGGTTTCCCGTATGAGCTCGGAACTGGGCGGTAATCCCTTTGTGATCGCCACCGGTGGCCTTGCGCCTGTCTTTGAAGGCGAGGTTGCGTCCATTGGCGCCATCGACCGGAATTTGACAATCAAGGGGCTGTATCACATATATCAGCGGTGCAAGTAAAACTCCCCTCCCTGGAGAATGAACTTTCAGCTAACCACAAGCAAAGAAGTCTCATGACCGAACTCAATCCAGACGAACTATGCTTCATCCCTCTCGGGGGCAGCGAGCAATTCGGGATCAATCTGAACTGTTACGCTTACAAGGACCGGCTTCTGGTCGTCGATTGCGGGATCGGTTTCGCAGACGAGCGTTTTCCCGGCATCGATCTTCTTCTGCCCGACCCGGCTTTCCTTGAGGAAAACAAGGATGCGCTGGAGGGAATCGTCATCACCCATGCGCACGAGGATCATGTCGGTGCACTGGTTCACATCTGGCCACGCCTGCGCTGCCCGGTCTATTGCTCGCCCTTCACCGCAGCGATTTTAAATCACAAGCTTCAGGAAGCGGGGCTGATCCGTGATGTTAATGTTCAGATCGTTCGCCCCGGCAAGGCGTTCAAAATGCTTGGGCCGTTCAGGGTCGGCGTCGTGCACGTGGCGCATTCCATCCCCGATACCCGTTCACTGATAATTGAAACCGATCTCGGGCGTATCGTTCATAGTGGCGACTGGAACCTCGATCCGGCTCCGGTTCTCGGGAAGCCTACCGACGAGGAAGCATTCATTCGCGCGGGTGAAGAGGGCGTGCTGGCCTATGTCGGAGATTCCACCAATTCCGCCGTACCGGGCCGTGCCGGGTCCGAAAGCGACGTCGAAAAGGGGCTTGAGGAGGTTTTTGCCGAATGCAAGGGCCGCATAGCCGTGACGATGTTTGCCTCGAATATCGGTCGGATGCGCAGCGTTGCGCTTGCAGCACAGGCGAGCGGGCGCAGTGTTGCGCTGGCCGGGCGTTCTCTTCACACGATGGCAGGCGCGGCGCGGTCCTGCGGCTATCTCGAAGGGCTGCCGGAGTTTCTCGATATTGGGGATGCGAAGGATATACCGGCGGGCAATCTCGTCATCATCGTTACCGGCTCGCAGGGCGAGGCGCGGGCGGCGCTGGCCCGGATTGCAAAGGGAGAGTTTCGCGACGTCCAACTGGATCGGGGCGACACCGTGATTTTCTCGGCCCGTCCGATTCCGGGCAATGAGAAAGATATCAACACGGTGAAGAATAATCTTGTCGCGGGAGGGATCAAAATCATCACGCCCGACGATACGAAGCACAGGATTCACGTTTCGGGCCACCCATGCCGCGACGAGATCATCGACATGTACAACTGGCTTAAGCCCCGGATCGTCATCCCCGTGCACGGAGAGCGGGTGCAGCTTGAAGCGCATGCCGATCTCGCGCGCGAGTGCCAGATCAAGCACGTCATCGTGCCAGTCAACGGCGCGGTCATCAGACTCGCTCCCGGCGTTCCGGAGACGGTCGATCATGTCGAGACGGCAGTACTCGCGATCGACCAGAACCGACTGATCCCCGTCGACCACCAGTCCATCGCTGCCCGGCGCAAGCTCCAGTTCACCGGTGCGGCGCACGTGACCCTCGTTGTGGACGCACGCGGCAACCTGATGCGCGACCCGCAGGTCACCACCGAAGGCCTGTGCGACCCGGGAGAGGACGATTTCGAGGAACGCATCGTAAACGAGATTGACGAGATTCTCGAAGACCTCACCTGGGAGGAACGCGCCGACGACAAGTTCCTGACCGAGGAAATCCGCATCGGCGTGCGCCGGTTCTGCGCCCATATTCTCGGCATCAAGCCGAAGACGTCGGTGCATCTGGTGAGGTTGTGAGCCTTTCCCCTCACACTCCCGCTTCGCGGAGCCCTTTCTCTCCCGGGGGAGAGGGTTACGGAAGGGAGCTTTTGCGCCTCGCGCAAAAGTCGGTGAAGTCGGGTGAGGGGATGGCGCTGGCGGTAGCCGCTTGTTTGGTCTTTACAGTTTCCGCCCGCGCCGAAACCCTGCACGCGCGCTCCGGGGGCGAGCGGGGGTTCTGCGAGATTCTTTCCCGCCATACGCCGCGTTCCGACGTGATCTATAACCCGCGCGCGGCGGACGTTCCCGCCGATCTGGCACCGGGGCCGTTTGCGCTTCCGGACGAGATCGTTTTTCCGCTGACCGTGGATTTAAAGGAATATTTCGGTACGAATGTTCCGGGCGGAGTCATTCTTGAGCCGGATCTCGGTGTTTTTAGAATACGTAATGACGGCAACGTGTTGTGGAATGATATTGATCTGACGGATGAAGCGCTTTCTTATTGCGGCCTGCCGCCAAAGCCTTCGAAGAAACCGCCCGCGCCCGAACAGGCGGAACTCCGCCGCCCCGCGCCGCAGGAGCCGCTTGAAGAAAAGGGCGAGGCGCTTTATGGTGCGTATCCGGAATAAACTATAACTCTCACCGAAGAAGACAGCATGACCGGCAAGGCGAAAACGGCGATCACGCCCACGCGGGGCGAAGACTTTCCCGAATGGTACCAGCAGGTGATCCGCGCGGCGGACATGGCGGAGAACTCGCCGGTGCGCGGCTGCATGATTATCAAACCCTACGGCTACGCGCTCTGGGAGAATATGCAGCGTGTCTTCGACGCCATGATCAAGGATCTCGGCGTCCAGAATGCCTACTTTCCGCTGCTCATCCCGCTGAGCTTCATGTCCCGTGAGGCCGAGCATGTCGAAGGATTCGCCAAGGAATGCGCGGTCGTCACGCACCACCGGCTCGAAGCGGCGGAGGGCGGGGGCCTCAAACCCGCTGGAGAGCTGGAAGAGCCGTTCGTGATCCGCCCGACCTCGGAAACCATCATCGGCGATGCGATGAGCCGCTGGGTGCAGTCCTACCGGGATTTGCCTTTGAAGCTGAATCAGTGGTGCAACGTCATGCGCTGGGAGATGCGTACGCGTATGTTCCTGCGCACAAGCGAATTCCTCTGGCAGGAAGGGCACAATGCGTTCGAAACGCCGGAGGAGGCGCGCGAGGACGCGCTGAAAATGCTCGACGCCTATGTCGATTTCGTCGAGAACTGGCTCGCGCTGCCCGCCGTGAAGGGTGAAAAAACTCAGGACGAGAAGTTTCCGGGGGCCGAGTCGACGTACTCGTTTGAAATGATGATGCAGGACGGCAAGGCGCTTCAGGCCGGAACCTCGCACTTTATGGGGCAAAATTTTGCGAAGACGCTGAACATCAAGTTTCAGGGCCGCGACGGGCAGGAGCATTTTGCCTACACGACGAGCTGGGGCATTTCCACGCGCCTGATCGGAGGCATGATTATGGGCCATGCGGACGATGACGGCATGGTGATGCCGCCCCGCGTTGCGCCGGTGCAGGTAAGCATCATTCCGGTCATTCGCGACGAGGCGGATCGCGGCAAGCTCCTTGATTATTGCGAGCGCATCGCGGCGCAACTGAAAGAGCGGGGCGTACGCGTGCATCTCGACGCAAGCGACGAACGTACGCCTAACAAGATGTGGGCCTCCATAAAAAAAGGCGTTCCGGTGCGCGTCGAGGTCGGCATGCGCGAAATGGAAGAGGGTCAGCTGACCCATGTCCGGCGCGATCTGGGCAGGGATTCCAAGGAAACCTGCGGGATTGACGAATTCAGCGCCAAAATCGGCGGAATCCTTGAGGACGTTCAAAAAGGCCTGTTCGACCGCGCGAAGGCGTTTGCCGATGCGAATACCGTTGAAGTTTCAAGCCTTGCCGAAGCCGATGACTTCTTCTCCTCGGGCAAGATCGGTTTCGTCCGCGCCCCGGTTGAAGTATTGAGCGACGCTGGATTCGAAGCCCTGAAGGACAAACACAAAATCACCGCCCGCTGCCTGCCGTTCGCGGACGGAGGGAGGAAGGTGCTGATCGGCAAGGCTTATTAAACTAACCCTCCTCTCATACAGACGTCACCCCGGACTTGATCCGGGGCTTATGCCTGAGGCGGTTGAAACTCTACTGGCAGAAATTCCGGATCAAGTCCGGGATGGCGACGGAGGGGATTTGTGGAAAAGCAATTCTACGTTTATATCCTCGCCAGCAAGAAGCGCGGTTTCCTGTACATCGGCCTGACGTCGAACCTTCCCAAGCGGGTATGGGAGCACAGGAACGCGGTCGCAGACGGCCATACGAAGAAATACGGCATCAAAAGACTGGTTTATTTTGAAGTCTTTGATACTTTCGAGACTGCCGGGCACCGGGAAAAACAACTCAAACGCTGGCGGCGCAAATGGAAAGACGAACTGATTGAAGCGTCAAACCCCGACTGGAACGAATTGTATTATGAAATCTGTAAGTAAGGAATCTTACATCACAACAACCAGAAACGTCACCCCGGACCTGATCCGGGGCTTATGCCTGAGGCGGCTGGAGTTTAACTGGCAGAAATCCCGGATCGTGTCCGGGATGACGAGTGGCGGGGGCTGGTAACATGTTCACCCCCTTCGAACGCATGATGGCATTTCGGTATTTGCGCTCCCGCAAGGCGGAAGGGTTTGTTTCGGTGATTGCCGGGTTTTCGTTTCTTGGCATTTTGCTCGGGGTAGCGACCCTTATCATCGTCATGAGCGTCATGAACGGTTTCCGGCAGGAACTGATCGGGCGCATTCTCGGGCTTAACGGCCATATTGGCGTTTACACGAGCGGGCCGCTGACAGACTTTGAGCCGCTTGCGCAGCGCGTAGCTGGCGTTCCGGGCGTTACGGGCGTCATTCCGCAGATCGAGAGTCAGGTGCTGATGAACGTTCACAACGTGGCGAGCGGTGCTCTGGTGCGCGGAATTTCGAAAGAGGATTTTCTGTCAAAACCGATCCTGTCCGAATCGGTCGTCGAAGGGTCGGTCGAGTCCTTCGAGGGCACGACGATTGCTGTCGGGACGGCGATGGCCGAGCGGCTTCAGATTATTCCGGGGGACGAGGTCGTCCTGATTTCGCCCAAGGCCAAGACGACGCCTTTTGGCTCCATGCCGACACAGCGGCGCTATACGGTCGGACTGATTTTCGATGTCGGGATGTATGAATACGACAACGGCTTTATCTTTATGCCCCTCGAGGCCGCGCAGACTTTCTTTCGCATTCCGGACGCGGTCACGGAGCTTGAGGTGTTTATCGACGACCCGACCCGGATAGACCATCTTCGGAAGGCCGTGGAAATGGCGGTGCAGGGGTACGCGAAGATTTACGACTGGCGCGATTCGAACAAGAGTTTTTTCAACGCGCTTCAGGTAGAGCGCAACGTCATGTTCCTGATTCTGACGCTGATAATTCTTGTTGCCGCCTTTAATATTATTTCTTCGATGATTATGCTCGTGAAGGACAAGGGCCGCGATATCGCCATCATGCGCACGATGGGTGCGACGAGTTCCAGTATGCTGAAAATTTTCATGCTGACGGGGGCGAGTATCGGCTTTATGGGCACGTTTTTTGGCGCTGTCGGCGGGATTTTATTCGCGAAGAACATTGAACCGATCCGGCAGTGGCTCGAAAGTCTCACTGGCACGGAGCTGTTCGCGGACGAGATTTACTTCCTTTCGCAGCTTCCCGCTGTCATCGACTGGCACGAGGTGATCGCGGTGATCGTTATGGCTTTTTCGCTCTCGATCCTGGCGACCTTCTATCCGGCATGGCGTGCTGCGCGGCTCGACCCGGTGGAGGCACTGCGATATGAATAGTGGAAATCGAGCCTTTCAGCTACGCGCTTCGTTCTCCGGTCGGGGTGGCGTTTACAATGACATGAAGGGTGTGTGAATGACCGCATCCGTCCTCAGAGTCTCCGACCTCACCAAGACCTTTCATCAGGGTGAGAAAACCTTGACAGTGCTGAACGGCGTGAGCCTGTCTGTCGAGCCCGGCGAGATCGTCGCTCTGGTGGGGCCGAGCGGGGCCGGGAAATCGACGCTGCTTCAGGTTATCGGGCTTCTGGACAAGCCTTCGGCGGGGAGCGTCATTGTCGGCGGACACGAAACGGCGGGGGCCGCGGAGAAAACGCGTACTGCGTTGAGGCGTGAATTCATTGGCTTCGTCTATCAGTTCCACTATCTCCAGCCCGAATTCACGGCGCTCGAAAATGTCGTTATTCCACAAATGATCGCCGGGAAGACGAGGGGAGAGGCAGAGATTCATGCGTCGAACCTGCTATCCAATCTTGGCCTTGCGCAGCGCCTCACGCACCGGCCCGCGAGGCTTTCTGGCGGCGAGCAGCAGCGCGTGGCGATTGCCCGCGCGATGGTCAATGGCCCGAAACTGCTTCTTGCCGATGAACCCACTGGGAACCTCGATCCGGAAACGTCGGCTTCAGTATTCGCACAGCTTCTGGGGGAAGTTCGCGGGCGCGGCATCGGTGCCCTGATCGCCACGCATAATCTCGACCTCGCCGACCAGATGGACAGGATTCTGGAATTGAAGGCGGGCCGGGTCTTGCCGTTATAACCATGCCTTTCGAGAACGAGCGCAAATATGTTCTGGATATCTCCCTGAGCGAAGCCGCTCTTGGCAGCTGGAAGCGGCAGGACATCCGGCAGGCCTATCTTGCCGGTGGTGCCCGGATCCGGCAGGCTAACGGGGATTTCCTGTTCACCTACAAGCGATGGATCGAAGCACGCAAGGATCATCTTGAAATTGAGACGGACATAGCGGAAGAGGACTTTCGTACACTCTGGGAGTGCGCGGAGCGGCGGCTGACGAAAACCCGCTATGTTCGGCAGGAGACAGGTGCCGAGTGGGTCGTCGATTTCTTCAAGGCGGACGGTAAGACATACTTTGTCATGGCGGAAGTCGAGATGCCGGCGACGCTGGACAATCCGGAAACCATGCCGGTCGTCGTTCGCGATCATCTTACCTTTGCCGTCCCGCACGGCGACGAGCGCTTTTCCAGCGCAAACTTGTACGATGTGGCCTTCGCTTCTGGTCTTCTGAAGCAGATTTGCCGATAATAGCCGCGTTATGAAACCACAGGATATCGACAGGCTGCGCGCTTCGGCGGCGCTCACACATGCGTTTTATAGCGACCTTGTCGGCTATAACGCGCGGCGGAGCGCGATTCTCAAGCATTTCTGGATCACTCAGAAGATCACGACGCGCGGGGATCGCGAGATGACGTATCTCTACGTGGAGAACCGCAAGGCGACCCGGCCCGCCCTGTTCCTGCACGGCGCGCCGGGCAATGCGATTGACTGGGAAAAGTTTCTTTTCCATCCGCACGATTTTTCGATCTGCGCGCTCGACCGGCCCGGCTACGGGCCGACGCCGCAGGGCAGGCCGGATATGGAGCGGGATATTGACATGGTCGGCGATGTGCTGGGCGACTTGTCGTCCGAGCAAAAGGTCGTGCTGGTCGGACATTCGCTCGGCGCAGGGATCGCTGCAAGGCTGGCCGCGGATTTTCCGGGGAGCGTCGAGCGGTTGGTGCTGGTGGGCGCGTCTCTTGTTCCGGAACCGGAAAGCCTGCAGAGCGAGCATGAAAAATTCAGCCGCTTTCCGCGCAAGCTGTTCATTACTCGCTCGATTCGGCACGCTGGTCATGAACTGCGGCAATATGACGATTTTCTCCGTGATCTTCAGCCGCGTCTCGCCGACATAAAGTGCCCGGTCGCGATGGTCCATGCGAAGGACGACGGTTTTGTGCCTTTCGAAAACGTTGCGTACGGTCGCGAACACTTTACCGGGACGGCTGACTTCCAGGCCATTACCACGGATAAGGGGGGGCACTATCTGAACCTGAAGCGTCCGGACCTGATCCTGAAGGGTATGCGCGGCGATGACTGAGGCGCGCTTTATCCACCTGCACGTCCATTCGGCCTATTCGCTGGCGGAAGGGGCGATTCCGGCCAAGCAACTGGTCAAGCTTTGCAAGAAGAACGGGATGCCGGCCGCCGCGATTACCGACACGGGCAATCTGTTCGGGGCGATGGAGTTTGCCATCGAGGCGGCGAAGAGCGGCATTCAGCCGATTTTGGGCTGCGAAATGCGGCTCACTGAGGCGGGCCATGAAATCGTGCTGCTGGTTCAGAATGAAGTAGGCTATCGCAATATCTGCAGGATTATCAGTAGCTCATACCTTGACGTTGATCCCACGCATGAGGCGCATACGAACTGGGGGACGCTGTCGGAATGCGCCGGTGGGCTGATCTGTCTGACCGGGGGGATTGGCGGGCCTGTCTCGCAGGCGGTCCTTTCGAAAGACGGCGCGCTCGCCGAAGAGCGGCTTTTGAAGCTCAAGGGGATTTTCGGAGACCGTCTTTATGTCGAGCTGCAGCGTCACGGCTGGCCGCAGGAGGATGTGGCGGAAAGCGGACTGATCGAACTGGCCTGCAGGCACGGGGTGCCGCTCGTCGCCACGAACAATTGCTATTTTCCGGATCGCGCCATGCACGAGGCGCACGACGCTCTGCTCTGCATCGCGGGCGGGCGCTATATTACCGAAGAAGACCGGCGGCGGGTGACGCAAGAGCATTATTTCAAGACCTCCGCCGAGATGATGGAATGCTTTAAGGACGTTCCGGAAGCTATTGATAATACGATTAACATTGCGCGACGCTGTTCGTTTTTGCTCAAGCCCATCGACCCGATTCTGCCGCCCTTTACCGAATCCGGCGAAGGAGAGGATGAGGAACTGAAAAAACAGGTCGAGGCGGGTCTTCGATGGCGGCTTGAGAATTTTGTTTTTCCGGAGGCCGCAAGAGCCCTCTCCCCCGCGGGCCACATTCTTCCTGAGGCGGAGAAGGAGAAGATCGCCGCGCCTTATTGGGAGCGTCTCTATTACGAACTCGGCATCATCAACCAGATGGGGTTTCCGGGCTACTTCCTGATCTGTTCGGACTTCATCAAGTGGGCGAAGGAGCACAATATCCCGGTCGGGCCGGGGCGGGGGTCGGGGGCGGGCTCTCTCGTGGCGTGGTCGCTCAAGATCACCGACCTCGATCCGCTACGGTTCGGGCTGCTGTTCGAGCGGTTCCTGAATCCCGAGCGGGTCTCGATGCCGGACTTCGATGTCGATTTCTGTCAGGACCGCCGGGAAGAAGTGATCCGTTATGTGCAGGACCGCTACGGTCACGACAAGGTTGCGCAGATTATTACTTTTGGAAAGCTGCAGGCGCGGGCCGTGGTGCGGGACGTTGGGCGGGTTCTCCAGATGCCCTACGGGCAGGTCGACCGTATCTCCAAAATGATCCCGAACAACCCGGCCAATCCGATCACGCTGGCCGAGGCGCTTGAGCAGGACGCGGATTTGCGGGCCGAGCGCGTCAAGGACGACACGACCGACAAACTCATTACGATTGCGTTGCAGCTTGAGGGGCTGTATCGCCACGCCTCGACCCATGCGGCGGGTCTGGTGATCGGCGACCGCACGCTGGACAAGCTGTTGCCGCTCTACCGCGATCCGCGCTCCGACATGCCGGTGACGCAGTTCAACATGAAGTTCGTCGAGCAGTCCGGGCTGGTCAAGTTCGACTTTCTTGGCCTCAAGACCATGACGGTGATCCAGAAGGCCGTCGATTTGATTGCGCTGAAAGGCGAAAAAATCGATTACCTTCAGATCCCCTTTGACGACGAGAAGACCTACAAGCTACTGACCGACGGCAAGACGACCGGCGTGTTTCAGCTGGAAAGCGCGGGCATGCGCGACACCCTGCGCAAAATGAGGCCGGAGCGGCTCGAGGATATCATCGCTCTCGTCGCGCTTTACCGTCCGGGTCCGATGGATAACATTCCGCTTTACATCGACTGCAAGGAAGGCCGCGCCGAACCCGACTACCACCATCCCAAGCTCAAGCCGTACCTTGAGGAGACGTACGGCATCATGATCTATCAGGAACAGGTCATGCAGTGCGCGCAGGTGCTTGCCGGATATTCGCTCGGGGGCGCGGACCTGCTGCGGCGCGCCATGGGCAAGAAGATCAAGGAGGCCATGGACGTCGAGCGTGTCAAGTTCGTCAAGGGCGCGAAGGAACACAGCGATATCGACGAGAAGCGCGCGAACGAAATCTTCGACTTGCTGGCCAAGTTCGCCGGGTACGGCTTTAACAAGTCGCACGCGGCGGCCTACGCCGTGATCGCCTACTGGACGGCTTGGCTCAAGGCCAACCACCCGGTCGAGTTCATGGCCGCGTCCATGACGCTCGACATGCACAATACCGACAAGCTTTCGATCTTCAAACAGGATCTGCAGGCTCTCGGCATTGATCTTTTGCCGCCTGATATCAACGCCTCGGACGCAGAGTTTAAAGTCGAGGATCAGGCTGTGCGCTATGCGCTCGCCGCGCTGAAAGGGGTCGGCGAGCAGGCGATGGATTCGCTGACAGCCGAGCGGAGCGCGAACGGGCCGTTTAAAAGCGTCGACGAACTGGCGGAGCGGCTCGACCACAAGGTTCTCAACAAGCGCCAGCTCGAAAAGCTCGTTTGCGCGGGCGTGTTCGACACGCTCGAGCCCAACCGCGCCCGCCTGTTCGCCGGGATCGAGACGGTTCTGGGCCATGCCCATGCGCTGGCCGCCGAGCGCGAGAGCGGCCAGAATTCCCTGTTCGGCGGCGATGGGGGCAGCGCCTTGTCGGCGATCGAACTGCCGAACGTGCCGAAGTGGGATCCGCTTGAGCAGCTTCAGTACGAATTCAATGCCGTCGGTTTCTATATCTCCGCGCACCCGCTCGACACGAAGGCCGAGCAACTCGCCCGGCTCGGAATTAAAACGATGACGGAGGTGGAGCGCGAACTGGCCGAGCGCACCGGCGTGGTGTTCAAAATGGCGGGGGTTCTGCTCAAGAAGCAGGAAAAAGTCTCCCAGAAATCGGGAAAGAAATATGCATTCCTGCAGGTCTCGGACCCCACCGGAGTGTTCGAGGCGACGCTGTTTTCCGAAACGCTGGCCGCCTGCCGGGATATCCTCGAGGCGGGCCAGACCCTGCTTCTTACCGTCGCCGCCGAGCAGCGCGAGGATCAGGTGCGCTACACGGCGCAGGCCGTGGAACTGCTGGAGACGCGACTTGAGCGGACACTTGAAGAGATTCGCCTGCATGTCTCGGCACCAGCGGCTGTGCGAGCTTTGAAACACCTGCTCGACGGAGAGGGTAACGGGCGCATCAGGCTTTCGCTTGTGGTCGATGCGCCCGGCGGAGGGAGTGCACAGATCGAGCTCCCGGGGCGTTGGAATTTCTCTGCGGCATCGCGGAACGCGATCCGGAAGGTTGATGGGGTAATTGAAATGCAGGAACTGTGACTTCGATTGCCTCGCTGTGAAAGTGGCACCGAAACGTTCCGTTATTGACGTCGAGAAATTTTCATATTAAATGTACGTCGAAATGCCGATGGCATCAGGCATGCGCGTGAAGGCGAAAGTCGCGCGAACGACCAAAGCATGGAACCTGGAGGTTATCTGACATGTTGGACCAATTTAACCGGACTGGGGGAGCCGCTTCCGGGAGGATCATTGTTCCTGGGGCACCGGGAAGTGGATATGGTTCCGGGTCTTCTTCGTCGCAACAGATTCTGGGGCCGTCGGGAGGGGCGGTTATCCCCGGCTCGCGATCACCCTCCGGTCCGCAAATCCTCGGCGGAGCGCCCGTTCCGCCGCCTGCCGGGACGCAGCAGACCCCGATTATTCTGCCCGGAACGAACGGTTACAGGGCACGGTCATCCGGTACGCCGGTTGTTATCGCGGAAGGGTATCGGCGAAGGGTCGACTTCCCGGGCAGGGATGCCAGCTTGCCGGTCGCGGGTAAGGCTGCTGCAGGTACGGCGCTCGATTTAATTCGGGAAGCAGTGGAGACAAGAGAGGCAGGAGGTTCCTCCGGTATCGCTCCCGATTACTACCGCCGGCTTGGGCAGCACTTCCATGGAGAAATCGACCGAATCGGGGGCGGCGCCCTGTCCCGGCTGGAGGAGCGCCACCGGAATCCGGGCCATTCCGGACGTGACCGCGGAGTATTCGACGATGGTCCTGTCGATCCGGAGCGTGCGTGGGCGGCAATGCGGAAGTTGTCACTGTAGATCGGATGTCGACCCCGCCCCCTGCTTTAACTATGCCTTGAACGACACGGCATTCGGGCCTATAAACGCTTTTATGACTGATTTACCACAGGCATGGAAAATCTCCGAAAGCGACTTTCCCCGGGGGGCGAGCGATCAGGACAAGCTGGCGTTTTGCGTTCGTTACGCGGTTCTTGCACCATCGACATACAATACGCAGCCCTGGCATTTCGTCATTAAGGACAAAACTGTTCTTCTGTACGCAGATCGCCGTTACGGACTGCCTGTGGTTGATCCTGAGGACCGGGAACTGACGATTGCGTGCGGCTCGGCGCTGTTCAATCTGCGCCTGGCAATTCGTCATTTCGGTTACTCGGAAGTGACGGAACTCGTGCCGGACCCGAATGATGCCGATCTGCTCGCTCGTGTTCGGCTTGGCGAGCCTCGGGAGCCAGAGTCGGCGGATCGCGAATTGTTCAGAGCGATTCCAACGCGGCACGGTAATCGTGGCGCTTTCAGCGAGCGGGATGTTCCTGCAGAAATCCTTCGCGTTCTGAAGGCAGAGGCCGCCGCGGAAGGAGCGTGGCTGCATATTCCTGGTGGAATCGAGCGCAAGGTTCTTGTGCGCATGATTGCCGAAGGCGACCATATCCAGAGCGCGCGGAAGAGTTTCCGGCGCGAGGTCGCCGGGTGGATTCATCCCCGCCGGGCTATCTCTGGTGACGGACTGCCGCAGGATCGTCTCAGCTATTCGGACCTGATGAACACACTTGGTCCCTTTGCGGTACGGCGCTTCGCGGTCGAGAACGGCCGGGCGGCTGACGACCGGGAACTGGAAGCCGGATCCCCCGCAATCGCCGTGCTGGGAAGCAAGGCTGGCGGGAATGTCGAGCGCTTGTATACCGGGCAGGCTCTTATGCGGCTTTGGCTTCGGGCGGAGACCGAGGGATTGTCGATTTCGACGCTCAACCAGCCCTGCGAAGTGCCTGAACTTCGCATCCGCCTTCATGACGAAATCAACCAGCACGGTCGCGCACAGGTCATTCTCCGAATCGGCTACGGCGGCAAGCCTGATTATTCCAGCCGTCGCCCCTTCGATCAGGTCGTCGACGTCGGCGGCGGCGCGC
>RZZS01000184.1 GCA_009929775.1 Alphaproteobacteria bacterium | reverse complement strand
ATCCCGACGCCCAGGCGCATATAACCCACCCTGCCGGGCCTTCGGGTTCCGCGCCGGACTCCGGAGCCGATCCCGGCTCCGGGTCCGGCGGCCTGGAGCAGCCGGCGAAGGAACCTTCGTCATCGCCTTCCCCTGGCGTGCCCCGCCAGCTCGATCTGTTCTAGGCACTGGAGAGGAAGAAAGAGAGCAAACCCCGTGAGCGAACACTGGAAGATCGCCGCCCTGGAGGACGGGACCGGGACCATCGAGCGCCTTGCCGCGCCGCGCTTTCGCGCGCGCTGGCGGACCGGGTTAGACGACCTCGACGGCTTTAACGGTTTGTTCTGGACGGACGAGGGCGCGGGCGAAGAGGATACGATCACGCTGCACGATATCGAGTGGGTCGACGCGCGGCCCGGTCAGGCCCTCTTCGAGGCTCTGATGCGCATGGCGGCGTTCACCATCGACGCCTGGATCGCGCAGCGTTTCTAGCGGGAATGCACGACGGTTTTCATGAATTCCGTGATGTCTTCGTTTCGCTCTCCGGGCAGATAAAGCGCTCCGATGGTCAGCATCCGCTGCGGGTTTCCTTCCTGCGCCGCGCTCTTCATGATGTCCCGTTCGTTACCTTTCAGGTTGTAGTACTTCTCCAGCATTCTGTTCTTCGTCTTGTCGTCCATGTCCGGTCTTCCTTCTTGAAACACACATATGATTTTCATTGCATTTCCGCCGCGCCATATCTAGTTTTTTCTCTCGCGCAGCGGATTTTCCGTGGATGAGGAGAGGCGGCCATGGAACGGCCAGAGGATGAACGGGGCACGGTGCTCATCCGCACGGTTTTCGGGGCGGTGAGCGTCCGGCACTGGTTTCCGTCAAAGACCCTTGACGAGCTGGTCTGCGACGAAGACTGGCGCGAGGCCGTGCAGGCCGACGGCGGCCCTTTCTGCCTGCTGGATCACGAGCGCCTCATCCCCTTTTAGATTTTTCTTCCCCACTGTCCGATACCCGGCCTTTCCGCGCGCCGATTACGCCCGTTTCCGCGCCTCGTCCAGCAGCGCGCGCAGTTCGGCGCGCGAGTAACGCCGGTGCGGCAGCCGCAGCAGGGGCACCCCGGCGCGGCGCATCGCCTCGTTCAGGAACGCGTCGCGCGCCCGCCGATCGCGCCGCGCGTGGCTTGCGTCGTCCAGCTCGATGCACAGACGCACCGCGCCGCTTGCCGGGTCGATCAGCACGAAATCCAGATGCCAGGTCCCGACGCGCCAG
>RZZS01000042.1 GCA_009929775.1 Alphaproteobacteria bacterium | reverse complement strand
CACTTCGAAACATTCGCACAGGACCGATTTGCCCGCGCCCTCGGCGGCATCGACGCTCTCGTCAATATGCGATTAAGTTAAGAGAACTGAACAGCCCTGGCCCCTTGTGGGGAGAGAGCTTTTACCCCTTCCAGAACCCCATGATGTCCATGGTCTCGCGTACCACCGGCCCGGCAATCGCCCGTGCCCGATCCGCCCCCTTCGCAAGGATGCGGTCGAGTTCAGCCGTGTCGCCCAGCAATTCGTTCATCCGGCTCGTGATCGGGGCGAGGCGCTCGACGCACAGATCGACGAGCGCGGGCTTGAATTCGGAGAACGGCCTGCCCGCGAATTCGGCGAGCACGTCCGCTTTCGTGCGGTCCGACATGGCCGCGTAGATCGTCACGAGGTTCTTCGCCTCGGGCCGCGCGTCAAGTTCGTCCGCCGCCGCCGGGAGCGGCTCCGGGTCGGTCTTGGCCTTGCGGATCTTTTTGGCGATCGTGTCGGCATCGTCGGTCAGGTTGATCCGGCTCATGTCCGAATCGGCGCTCTTGCTCATTTTCTGCGAACCGTCGCGCAAGGACATGACCCGCGCCCCCTCGCCCTGAATGAACGGCTCGGGCTGGATGAAATGCTCGGCGCCGTAGCGGGTGTTGAAGGTGCTCGCCAGGTCGCGGGCCAGTTCGAGATGTTGTTTCTGGTCCTCGCCGACCGGTACGTGCGTGGCCTTGTAGATGAGGATATCCGCGGCCATCAGCACCGGATAGGCAAACAGACCGAGCCCCGCCCGTTCGCGATTCTTCCCCGCCTTGTCCTTGAACTGCGTCATCCGTTCGAGCTTGCCGAGCTGGGCCATGGTAGACAGCAGCCACATGAGCTGCGAGTGCCCCGGCACAGCGGATTGCGCGAACACGGCCGAGCGCTCTGGATCGATCCCGCCCGCGATATAGGCGGCGGCAATCTCGCGCGTCGCGTCGGTCAGATGCCCGGCATCGTACGGAACCGTGATCGCGTGCAGGTCCACCACGCAATACAGGCACTCGGCCCCCGGCTCGTCCTGCAACTTCACCCAGTTGCGCAACGCCCCGAGATAATTGCCCAAATGCAAATGGCTGGTCGGCTGCATGCCGGAGAGGATACGCATGTCGTTCGCTTCCTTTCATATTTACTGTCGGAACGGTTTTAGCATCCTGCGAAGAAAAATGAAGGAATATTCTCCAGTCGTCATCGCGAGCATGGCGAAGCAATGGGCCGTCGCTCAGTTCCTCTGCCGTCGAAAATACCGCCTGAAATCGGAAACGGAAAGAACGCCGGTTCGAAGCACCGCGCCGCCGTAAATAATCATGCCGCCGCCGACAAGGGCCGCCAGAGCCAGAATTTGAAACAGCGGGCCGCGCAGGCCCTCGAATGTATCGTTGAAGAACACCGAAAACCCGAACAGGAAAAACGCCATCAGCAACACCGACAGGACGATCTTCGGCACATTGTTCTTAAAACGCTCGTCCAGCCGCGCGACATCCGTTCCCTTGAGCCTTCGGGTCAGGAGCATGAATTGCAGCCAGCCGGAAATGCCGGTCGCAAGGGCGATCCCCGCCGCCCCGAATTCCAGCCCGAGGCTCAAAACCAGCGCCAGCACGATGTTGAGCAACGTCGTCGCCACGGCGACTTTCACGGGCGTCAGCGTATCCTGCCGCGCCCAGAACGCGGTAGAGAGCACCTTGACGCAAATGTAGGCGGGCATCCCCACCGCGTAGCCCATCAGGACAAAACCGGTAACCCGCGCATCCTCCGCCTCGAATGCGCCGCGCTCGAACAGCACGGAAATCAGTTGATGCGGCACCACCAGCAACGCCGCCGCCGCGGGCAGGCCAAGCAGAAGACAGACCTCGAGAGCCCGGTTGAACAGCCCGCGCGCCTCCTCCGCCCTGCCGCTCGCGATCGCGCGCGAGAGCATGGGAAGCAGCGCCGTGCCGACCGCGATCCCCACAATGCCGAGCGGGAGCTGGTTCAAACGGTCCGCGTAATAGAGGTGGGAAATCGCTCCCGCCGGCAAAAGAGAGGCGATAATAAGATCGGCGAAAAGATTGATATGCATGACCCCTGCCCCGATCACACCCGGCCCCATGAGCCTGAAAACCTTGCGGATACGTGGCGTTAGTTTTGGCCTTACAAACTTTAGCTGAAAGCCGATCCGCATCGCACTGAAGAGCAACCAGAAAAACTGCAAAAACCCGGCCGCAAAAACGCCCCAGGCCATCGCATAGCCCGCGTTCTCGGCAAAGCCGCTCATAAATAGCGCCGCAATCAAGCTGCCATTGAAGATGACCGGCGCGAAAGCGAACGGCGCAAACCGGTCGTGCGCGTTGAGAACGCCGCCGAGCAACGCCGTCAAAGACATTAGAAGCAAATAAGGAAACGTGATCCGCGTCAGCTCAACGGCCAGGTCGTAGCGCACAGGATCCGCGCCAAATCCCGGCGCGATCACATAAATAATCCACGGCATGGCCGCAAGCGCCGCGAGCGTGAAAAGCGAGAGCAGCGCGAGCATCATCGCAAAGGCGTTGTTCGCAAAAACTCGCGCCTCGGTCAGCCCTTCCCGCTCGAGCGTTTCCGAATAGAGCGGCACGAACGACACGCTGAACGCCCCTTCCGCCGTCACCCGCCGGAAGAAGTTCGGCAATTTGAGCGCCACGAAAAACGCGTCCGCCACCGGCCCCGCGCCGAGAAACATCGCGGTGAGAATATCCCGCGCAAACCCGGCGACCCGGCTCACCGCCGTTATCCCCGCAACCGTCGCCATGGCCTTGATGAGTTTCATACCAGTGTTTTAAACGCGAAGACACGAAGACGCGAAGGGAAATTTCAGAGTCAAAAATGGGGACGGAGTAAAAAGCCCCCTTTTTACTCCGTCCCCACTTGAAACTGGCGCGCCATATGAGACTGCGGAAAGGAAAAAACTTCGTGACTTCGCCCCTTCGCGGTTTTAAATGATTTCCCATGACCATAAACCCTGAAAGCAACTGGTTTGGCGAGAAACCCGTTACGCCGGAGGAGAAAACAGGCCTCGTGCGCGGCGTGTTCGATTCGGTGGCCTCCAAATACGATATTATGAACGACCTGATGTCGGGCGGCGTTCACCGTCTTTGGAAAGACCGCGTCGTGCGCGAAGTGCGTCCGCGCGCCGGAAAGACCTACCTCGACGTGGCGGGCGGCACGGGCGACATCGCCTTCCGCATTCACCGAAAAGTCGGCGGGCAGGCGCGCATCATTCTGTGCGATCTTAACGAACACATGCTCTCGGTAGGGCGCGACCGGGCCATCGACCGGGGCTGGAGCGACCTTGAATGGGTGACGGGCAACGCCGAGAGCATCCCCCTGCCCGATAACAGCGTCGACACCTACACCATCGCCTTCGGCCTGCGCAATGTGACGCGGATTGATACGGCCCTGTCGGAAGCGTTCCGGGTCCTGAAGCCCGGCGGGAATTTCTTCTGTCTCGAATTCAGCCGCGTGAACAATCCGCTGCTCGCGAAAGCCTACGATCTCTACTCCTTCAACGCGATCCCGCGCATCGGCCAAATGGTGGCGAACGACCGCGACAGCTACGAGTACCTCGTCGAGAGCATCCGAAAGTTTCCACCACAACATGATCTCAAAAAAAGAATGGAAAATGCAGGCTTTAGTCGTGTTGCCTTTTGTAACCTGTCAGGCGGCATTGCAGCAATCCACCGCGGATTTAAACGGTAGAAGGACACGGAAGATATTCCCATTGCCCCACAACGAAATCAGGATCATAAACAGGGCGATCTCCCCCCAAAATCCGTTGGATGAGCGCTTTTTTACAGGAGACTTGTATGAAAAACACATTGCTGACCGTCGCGTTCGCGGCCCTGACGCTCACGCTGTCCCCCGCTGCCATCGCACAGGACGTAGACCTCCAGAGGGCTGAGGACATGGCCCCGATCACCACTACACTTGAGAACGATGAGGAATTAGCGCCCGGAGAAGAAAGTAGCGTCCTCCCGGACGAACCTGCGACGCAACCCGGGATCGAAGATGAAGCCGAATATACTGAAAGCGCCATCGATCCGGAAGCCGAAGCTGACGAAACGTTCGCAGAAGAATACGAGGACGCCACAGACGATCTGGTAACCCCCTGACGTCGGCGAATCAGATGCCTGCCCCGGTCACGCCAGCCGCATGACGCAGTGATATTAAAAAAACACTTGCAAACAAGGGCATTTCTGATTTCATAACAACCTCGGATTTTTTGCGCGGAACGAAGGCCGCATGGCAAAGCCGCAACAGGCCCGAACACAACTAACCAGGAGAAACAAAATGAATAACATCGTAAAAACAGTTGTCTTTGCTGCAGTCGTCCTGATTGCCGCTACCATCGCCGTCCAGTTCGTCATGGGAGACCGCTCCGCGACGACGAACGAATCCGCCACCAGCCTCAGCCAGATTTCTCCGGCAGCCGGTGAAGTCGACGGCTCCGAGGTCATGCTCTACGAACAAGAGACTGTGAGCGAGGATAGCGTCGCCGAAGGTGCGGAACCGTATGTTGAGGAAGGCATGGATGCGCCGGTTTCCAGCGGCGGATGGGATGGCGAAGAGACCGATGGCGAGACCGTTGAATCGTCCGAAGGCGAGGCCGTCGATGGCAGCGAGCCGTTCGAAGGCATGGACGATGCAGTGGTTGATGGTGTCGCAGTACCCAGCCGTGGCATGGAAGGAGCCCCGGAAGTCGTCGACGAAATGGCCGAGTAACAACTCGTTTTCCCAATTTCATTCCAGAAGGCCCCGTGCTATAGGTGCGGGGCCTTTTACTTTTGGGGAGAGCGCGATGAGTTCGCTCGCGGAAAAAAACATCCTCCTGATCGTTTCGGGTGGTATCGCCGCCTACAAGGCGCTGGAGCTGATCCGTCTGATCCGCAAGGCCGAAGGCACCGTCACGTGCATTCTGACCTCCGGCGGCCAGCGTTTCGTTACCCCCTTAAGCGCCGCCGCGATTAGCGGCAATCCTGTCTACACAGACCTTTGGTCACTGAAGGATGAAAGCGAGATGGGTCATATACGCCTCTCTCGTGAAGCCGACCTGATCGTCGTCGCCCCCGCCAGCGCAAACCTGATCGGCAAAGCAGCCTGCGGCCTTGCGGACGATCTCGCAAGCACCGTCCTGCTGGCCTCGGACAAGCCCGTTCTGATCGCCCCGGCCATGAACCCGGAAATGTGGGCGAAAGACGCCGTCCGGGAAAACATCCGAAAGCTGGAAACGCGGGGCGTACGCCGGATCGGCCCTGACAGCGGAGATACCGCTTGTGGCGAACAGGGCGAGGGACGCATGGCCGCCCCCCAAACCATCGCGAAGGAAATCGAAAGTTTTTTTTGTGATCGCCCGCTGAAAGGAAAGCGGGCGATTGTGACAAGCGGCCCGACATACGAGCCGCTTGACCCGGTGCGTTTCATAGGAAACCGCTCTTCCGGCAAGCAGGGGCACGCGGTGGCCGCAGCCCTCGCAAGAGCAGGCGCGGACGTAACGCTCGTCTCGGGGCCGGTCGCAATACCCAACCCACCGGACGTTTCCGTCATACGAGTTGAAACCGCCGCGCAGATGCGTAACGCCGTCCATAACGCCCTGCCTGCCGACATCGCGGTCTGCGCTGCCGCCGTCGCCGACTGGCGTCCGGAACGAGTGCATCCCGGCAAGATCAAGAAGCTTGAGGGCGATGCGGCGCCCGCGGTCTCCCTGACCGAAAACCCGGATATCCTGAAAAGTCTGTGCGAAGCGGAGCGCCGCCCTGCTCTCGTCATCGGCTTCGCGGCGGAAACCTGTAATGTCGTCGAGGAGGCCCTTGCCAAGCGGCGACGCAAGGGCTGCGACTGGATTGTCGCAAACCTCGTCGGCCAACCGGACCGCCCGGTCTTCGGAGAGGAGGAAAATCATGTGTACTTCGTCTCGGAGAGTCCGGTCGAAGAGTGGCCAAAAGCGCACAAAAATGGTATAGCTGAACGCCTCGTCAATAAGATTACGGAGCGGCTTGGCACATGACCGAAGCGAACCCGACCGACGCACCCCGGACGACCGTTGCGCTCCTGCCGCACGACCATGCCATCGGGCTGAACCTGCCCGCCTACGCGACATCGCAGTCGGCAGGAATGGATCTTTCGGCAGCGCTCGAGGAGGCCCTCGAACTCGGACCCGGCGAACGCGCGTTGATCCCGACCGGCCTATCCATCGCCCTGCCTTCCGGTTTCGAGGCACAGGTGCGCCCACGCTCCGGCCTTGCGATCAAACATGGCGTGACGGTACTCAATTCCCCCGGCACAATCGATGCCGACTACCGCGGTGAAATCAAGGTCGTCCTCATCAATCTTGGGCACGAACCTTTCACGATTGAACGCGGCATGCGCATCGCGCAAATGGTGATCGCGAAACACGAATTCGTAAAATGGGAGGTCGCTGCCACGCTTGAGGAAACGCAGCGCGGACGGGGTGGATTCGGCTCAACCGGCTCGTAGATTGCCGCTTTGGAAAAAGCAACCCGCCAAGCCCGTTTTTCCCAAGTTTTCTGCGTCATTTCGTAGCATGACCGAGGTTGCTTTTTTGGTTTCGTGCACGAGGTTGATGCTATAAAGAACGTGATTGAGAGGACACTAATGAAGGCCTACTTTCAAAGGGGATTTTAGATGAGCGAAACGAAAAACACCATGACCGACGCCGAGAAAAAACTCGAGCCGATCATTCAGCGCGTGCGCGAAGCCCAGCGGGAGTACGCCCAGTTTTCACAGGAACAGGTCGACGAGATATTCAAGGCCGCCGCGATGGCCGCCTCCGCCGCGCGGATCGAGCTGTCCAAGGCCGCCGTCATAGAGACCCGCATGGGGATCATGGAAGACAAGGTCATAAAGAACCACTTCTCGGCGGAATACATCTATAACCGCTACAAGTGCGACAGGACCTGCGGCATTCTCGAGGAAGACGTTACGAACGGCTTCACGCGGATCGCCGAACCGGTCGGCATCATCGCCGCCGTCCTGCCAACGACGAACCCGACCTCGACGGCAATCTTCAAGGGTCTCCTCGCCCTGAAAACCCGCAACGGCATGATCTTCTCCCCGCACCCGCGCGCGAAAGGATGCACGGAAATGGCCGTGAAGATCCTGATGGATGCCGCTATCGAGGCCGGATGCCCGCCCGGACTGTTCGCGACGCTCGGGGAAGCGACGCTCGAGATGTCCAACGCTCTGATGCGTCACCCGGACGTCAATCTGATCCTCGCCACCGGCGGCCCCGGCATGGTGAAAGCCGCCTACAGCTCCGGCAAGCCCGCCATCGGCGTCGGCGCCGGGAATACGCCTGTCATCATCGACGAATCAGCTGACATCAAGATGGCCGTCTCCTCGATCCTGATGTCCAAAACGTTCGACAACGGCGTTATTTGCGCCTCCGAACAATCGGTCGTCATCGACCAGAGCATCTATAAAGAAGTCCTGGCCGAATTCGACCGCCGCGGCGCGCATGTCCTCTCGAAGAAGGAAAAGGCGCAATTACAGGAAATCCTTGTCGGCAAGGACGGTCACGTCAACTCCCAGATCGTCGGCCAGCCCGCCTCCCGCATTGCCGAAATGGCGGAGATCAAGGTACCGAAGGACACCAAGGTTCTGCTTGCGGAATGCACGGAAATCGGCGACTCCGAACCGTATTCCATGGAAAAGCTCTCGCCGGTTCTCGCCCTGTACAAGGCGGACGACTTTTCCGATGCGCTCGACAAAGGCACGGCGCTGATCGAATACGGCGGCGCGGGTCACACGGCCGTTCTGTACACGGACCCCGACGCCGACCACGACCATATCGAACGGTTCGAATTCCGCGCCCGCGTCGGCCGGACTCTGATCAACATGCCGGCTTCGCAGGGCGCGATCGGCGACGTGTACAATTTCCGCCTTCCGCCTTCTCTTACGCTTGGTTGCGGCTCGTGGGGCGGCAACTCGGTGTCCGAGAATATCGGCGTCAAACACCTTATGAACGTGAAATCAGTCGCACAGCGGAGAGAAAACATGCAATGGGTCCGCATCCCGCCCAAGGTCTACTTCAAGCATGGCGCTCTGGGTCAGGCCCTGCGCGAAATGACGGACCGCAAGCGCGCTTTCATTATCACCGACAAGACGATGGAGCAAATCGGCTACGTCCAGAAGGTCACCGACGTGCTTGATGAAATGGGCATGGCCTACCGCGTCTTCAGCCAGGTAAAGCCCGACCCCGACATCTCCAACGTCGAAGCCGCCCTCGCGCAGGTGCGTCCGTTCGAGCCGGACCTCTTCATCGCGCTCGGCGGCGGCTCGCCGATGGACGCGGCGAAGTTCATCTGGCTGCTCTACGAACAGCCGGAGCAGAAATTCGAGGACATCGCCATGCGCTTCATGGACATCCGCAAGCGGATTTCTGTGTTCCCCGATCTCGGTCGCAAGGCACTGATGGTCTCGATCCCGACGACCTCGGGTTCGGGTTCGGAAGTCACGCCCTTCACGGTCATCACCGACGACCGCACCGGCGTGAAATATCCGATTGCC
The DNA here is from genome assembly GCA_009929775.1 of Alphaproteobacteria bacterium. Classification (GTDB taxonomy): domain Bacteria; phylum Pseudomonadota; class Alphaproteobacteria; order Micavibrionales; family Micavibrionaceae; genus RZZS01. The sequence continues at coordinate 17,231 of RZZS01000042.1, read as the reverse complement.
GACTACGCGCTGACGCCCGACATGGCCATCGTCGACCCTGAACTCGTCATGACTCTGCCGAAGATGCTGGTGGCGCACACCGGTCTCGACGCCATGACGCACGCGGTCGAAGCCTATACCTCCGTGTTCGCCAACAACTTTACGGACGGACTCGCTCTGGAATCGCTGCGCCTGATCTTCAAGTACCTGCCGGACAGCTACCATCGCGGCCAGCGGGTTCCGCGCTCGCGCGAGAAGATGCACTACGCGGCGACGATTGCCGGAATGGCGTTCGCCAACGCGTTCCTCGGCGTCTGCCACTCGATGGCGCACAAGATGGGCTCGGCCTTCCACATGCCGCACGGTCTCGCAAACGCGATGCTGCTGCCCTACGTCATCCGCTACAACGCAACCGACAAGCCGACCAAACAAGGCCTCCTGCCCGTCTACCGCTATCCGTTCGTGAAAGGCCGCTACGCGAAGATCGCCGACCATTTGCGCCTTTGCGAAGACATCAAGGGCGACGAGCAGGACCCGAAGGTCCGCGACCAGAAGGTCGAGCGTCTCATCCAGGCGATCGAAAAGCTCTCGGCCGAGTTGGAAATCCCGAAGACCGTCCGCGAAGCGGGCGTGCCGGAATCCCTGTTCCTCGAGAAGCTCGACGAAATGAGCGAGCACGCCTTCGACGACCAGTGCACCGGCGGCAACGCCCGCTACCCGCTGATCAACGAAATCAAGGAGTTGTACGTCAAGGCCTATTACGGCCCTAACGCCACCCTTGCCGACATCGAAGGCAAACTCAACGAAAGACAGGAACAAAAGAATGTTGTCAGCATCAGTGCATAAGGACCAGAGCGCTCCCGACATCCTCGATCGCTACGATGCGTGGTTGTTCGATCTGGACGGCGTCATCACCGACACGGCCCGCATCCACGCGAAGGCGTGGAAGGAAGCGTTCGATGACTTCCTCAAAAAGCGCGCCGCTGAAACCAACGAGCCTTTCCGCGAGTTCACGGTCGAACACGATTACCATACCTACGTCGACGGCAAGCCGCGCTACGAGGGTGTCGACAGCTTCCTCCGCTCGCGCGGCATCCAGCTGCCGTGGGGCGAGGTCGATGACGGCCCTGAGCAGGACACTGTCTGCGGCATCGGCAACCGCAAGAACGTGCGCTTCAACGAGATCATCCAGACGGATGGCGCCGACGTGTTCGAACGCTCAGTCGAATTAATCCGAACGCTGAAGGGGAAAGGCAAGCGTGTCGCCGTCGTCACCTCGAGCAAGAACTGCACGACTATCCTCAAGTCGGTCGGCCTGCAGGATCTGTTCGAAGCCCAGGTCGACGGCATATACGCCGCCGAACACAAGATCGCCGGGAAACCGAAGCCTGATACGTATCTCGCCGCGGCAAAACTTCTTGGAGCGACAGCGGAAACCTCCGTCGTCGTCGAGGACGCGCTGTCCGGCGTCGAGGCCGGTCGCGCCGGAAATTTCGGCCTGACCCTCGGCATTGATCGCCATGGGGAACCGGAAAAGCTTCTGGAATCCGGAGCGGATATCGTCGTCAGAGATCTGGGCGAGTTGCTGTAAAAAATCGCTTGTCGCGGGTTTGGGAACAGAGGAAAATACGTGAATTTCTCAAAAAGCGTTCGTACATCAGGAGGGGATGGAAATTAAACGATGAAACACGATCGACAGAATGGTCGGATCGCGCGTTGTCCCGGCGGTGCCCGGAAAACCGCTTGGTAAAAGCAGCAAACCTTCGGCGCTTCCGCGAAGAGCCGGAGTTTTTTTTAATAAAACGAGAGCTAGAGGCTTAGGAGAACTCAATGTCTGAATGGAGTATTGTTTACGATACATACGATCCCGAGAACGAAATGTTGCGGGAATCGCTGACGTCGACCGGTAACGGCTATTTCTGTACGCGCGGCGCGGCGGAATGGGCTGATTGCTCGGACCACCACTATCCGGCCACCTACATGCATGGCGGCTTCAACCGCGCCATCACGATGATGGCTGGCCGTCCCGTCGTCAACGAGGACCTCGTCAACCTGCCGAACTGGCTGTGCCTGAAGATGAGTATCGACGACGGCGAGCCGTTTTCGCTCGAGTCCTGCGAAGTTCTTGCCTACCGGCATGAATTCGACCTCCGCCTCTGCCTGCTGGTCCGCGACTTCACGATCCGGGACAAGGAAGGCAAGGAAACCCGCATAGTCAGCCGTCGTTTGGTCAGCATGCAAAAGCAGCACCTCGGCGCGATCGAATGGCAGGTGACGCCGATCAACTGGTCGGGGACAATGAACATTCTTTCCGCGCTCGACGGTCGCGTCATCAATTGGGGCGTGCCGCGCTACCGCGCACTGGAATGCCGCCACCTCGCGGCTGTAACCACAGAACCGGTCGGCAAGGACATCATCTCCCTGCTCTCCCAGACAAACCAGTCACGCATCTACATCGCCGAAGCGGCCCGCACGCGCATCCTCGACGGCGACAAGGAAGTGGAAACCGAGCGCAGCATCCACCGCCAGAGCGACTTCATCCAGCAGACGATTTCGTTCAGCGCCAAAAAAGGCAAGACGATCCGCGTTGAAAAGATGGTCGCGTTCTACAGTTCGCGGGACAGCGCCATCAGCGAACCGCTGGTCAACGCCCAGCAGGCTGCCGTACGCTTCTGCGGTTTCGAACAGGCCCTTGACCGGCACGAAAAGGCATGGGCCCAGATCTGGACCATGTGCGACTTCAAGTTGCCGGGCGACGAAACGGCCCAGCAATTGCTGCGCTTCCATGCGACCCACGTTCTGATGTGCTGCTCGCCCTTCACTGCCGACATCGACGCCGGCGTTCCGGCGCGCGGTCTCACGGGCGAACCCTATCGCGGCCACATCTTCTGGGATGAGCTGTACATCTTCCCGTTCCTGAATTTCCGCCTGCCGGAAATTACGCGCGGACTCCTGATGTATCGCGCCCGCCGCCTCGACGAATCCCGAGAACTGGCGCGCGAGCATGGCTATAACGGCGCCATGTACCCGTGGCAGTCTGGTTCCGACGGTCGCGAGGAAACGCAGGTCGTTCACCTCAACCCGAAGGACGGAAAATGGCACCCGGACCTTTCGCACAACCAGCGGCATGTGAATGTGGCTATCTGCTACAACATTTGGCAGTACTATCAGGTCACGGGCGATATCGACTTTCTCTGGAACGACGGCGCACGCATGTTCCTCGAGATCGCGAAGTTCTGGGCGAGCATTGCGAAGTTCAACAAAGAACGCGGCAAATACGAAATCCACGGCGTCATGGGACCGGACGAGTACCACGAAGCCTATCCCGGCTCGAACGAGCACGGTCTTCGCAACAACGCCTACACGAACGTCATGGTCGCCTGGACCTTCCAGACCGCCCTGCACATTCTCGGCACAATGAGCGAACGCCGCCGCTTCCGCCTCCTCGAAGCGATCGAATTAAGCGAAGAGGAATTAAACAAGTGGAAGGAAATGAGTTCCAAAATGTATGTCCCGTTCCATGACGGCGACATCATCAGCCAATTCGAAGGCTACGAAAAGCTCGAGGAATTCGACTGGGAGGGCTACCGCAAAAAGTACGGCAACATCCAGCGTCTCGACCGAATCCTGAAGGCCGAAGGCAAGTCGCCGGACCGCTACAAGCTGGCCAAGCAGGCGGACACGCTGATGCTGTTCTTCCTGTTCAACGACAAGGAGCTGAAAGCGATGTTCGAAGGGCTCGGCTACGAGTTCACGCCGGACATGAAGCGCCGCAATACGGACTACTATCTGGCGCGGACCTCGCACGGCTCGACCTTAAGCTTCATCGTGCACGCGAACATTCTCGCCGACATCGATATCGATGCCTCGTGGGATATGTTCCTTGCTGCGCTGAACTCGGACGTCGGCGACATCCAGGGCGGAACGACGCGTGAAGCCATTCACATGGGCGTGATGTCCGGAACACTCGACCTGATGCAGCGGGGCTATCTCGGCACCGAGATCAAGGACGGCATCGTCTACTTCAATCCCAAGACCTCCGATCGTCTTGAGGGGCTGAAGTTCCGGATGATGTTCCGCAGCACGCCGCTCCTCGTCGAAATCAAGGGCGGCAAGATTTCGATTACAGTCGAAGCCAACGAACTCGTCGATTGCGTCAGGATCGGAGTGAACGACGAAATCCGCGAAATCAAGATCGGTGAAACGGCAACCTTTGCCTTCACTCTCCCCGACAACACACGGGCCAAAGCCGAAGCGGCGGAGTAAGCGTCTCACGGCATAATTCGACGCGCCGACTTTCCTGCTTGAAAGTCGGCGCTTTTTTCAGAATGCGCTTGCGTTTTCCATATTTGATCACTATGGTCAACAGATGAGCAGACGCACCTCTTTACAAGCGCGCTTTACTTCCCCGCCAGCGTCGGCGGTGAACTTTTCAATGATCGACCTCGTGATGTTCGACATGGACGGCACGTTGATCGATACCGCTGATCTGCAACATTCCGGATGGAGCGCCGCACTTAACCCGGTTTTCGAGGAGCACGGTCAGGCGCCCCTCACACGGGACGAGTGCCTCGTTCATCTGAACGGTCAGAGTCCTGAAGTCGGCGTTCCACCACTTTTGAAGGCAAGAGGCCTTACCGACATTGACATCGATCTGGACGCTGTTGGAGAAGAAAAATCCCGATATTCCAAACAATGGCTTGATACACCCGGCAACACGGTCCGTATACATGACGACGTCTTCCGTCTGGCTCTCGACCTGCGTTCCGCAGGAAAGATCGTCGTAGTCGTAAGCTCCAGCCGCTCTGCGCGACAGATGCTGGACAAACTTGGAATCCTCAAAGATTTCGACTTCGTAATGGATGGCTCCTTGCGCAGGGAATTCAACCTGAGAGCCAAACCCGAACCCGATACGCTGGAATACACCCGCCAGCGGTGCGAGAAAGAGACCGCCAGAAAGCTTCCCCCGAATCGCTGTGCGATGATCGGCGACACCTCCGCCGACATGCGGGCGGCGCATGCGATGACGGCGGGCCTCATTATCGGCTTTAACCCCGAAAGAAACAGTAGCGTTGCCCAAAGCCTTAAAAGGTCCGGCGCGCACCTGGTCCTCACTAACATGCGCGACGTCCCCGGATTCCCCCCGACAATGCGAATAGCGACACGGAATGTCGCCTCGGGCACGCAACACGGCCTCGAGCAGTAACACCGCCAGCTATTTCGCTTGACAAACCCCAACGACCGGAATACGCAAACACCCTATAAGCCACTGACGTTTCGCGAAAAACGGAGGGTCGCTTTTGGGGTCGACCGATTTCAACTCTGCGAGTTACGAAAACGATCTTGCGCACCTGGCGAAGCTGGCTGGCATAACTCTCGGCTACGAAGACAATGAGCGTAACTGGAAAAAGGCAGCCCCGCAAACCATGCGCGCATTGCTCGCAAGCATGGGAATTCCAGCCGAGACCCATGAGGAGATCATCGCCAGCCTGAAAACGCTTAAGGAGGAGCCTTGGCGGAGTCCCCTGCCCCCGGTTCTCGCCCTCGACGAAAGCGAAACGCAAAACGGGCCGGTTGCTTTATCCGTGCACCTTCCGGAGGACCGGGTCGGTTCGAACATAACGTTCGTTCTTCAGCCTGAAAACGGCTCGACGATCGAGATCACCGGCACGCTCGAGACAGAGAACATCACGGAAACCCGTGAAATCGACGGCGTCACCATTGCCCGCCTGACGGTGTCGCTCAACCTACCGAACGGCACCGGTTTCTATAGCCTCCGGGTGAAAGATAACGACGACTGCGAAACGACCCTGATACTGGCACCGGACAAAGCGTTTTTACCAGTAGACATGCATGCAGGGAAACCCGTCTGGGGTGTCTCCACGATGTTTTCCGAACTGATCTCCGAAGCAAACTGGGGCATGGGCGACATTCGCGATCTCGAAGCGATGGGCGACGAAGCCGCTGCTGCAGGCGCATCGCTCGTCGGCATCAACCCGATCCACTCGCTGCACGACCCGCGATGGCAGTTCTGCCCGTATTTTCCATCGAGCAGGATTTTCAAGAACCCTGTTATCCTCGCCATCGAGGACATTCCCGGATTCGACGAATGCGCCGCCATTCAGGATTTCATGGAGAAACACGCCACGGAACTCAATAGGTTGCGGAATGAGGCGCTGGTAGATATTGGCGCCGTCTTCGCGCTCAAACAACGAGCGATGGAAATTCTCTACCAGAACCGACCGCCCGACACGGATTTTGAAGCCTATTGCGCGGACAAAGGCGATATTCTGGAACGCTTCGCCCTCTTCAACGTCCTGCGCGAACAAGACCGGTTTGACGAGTTCGAACGCCCGGACTCTCCGGGAATCGAGGAATTCGCAGCACAAAACCGCAACCGGATCAACTTCTTCAAGTGGCAGCAATGGCTGATCGACCGGCAGCTTGAACGAGCCTCCGCTTCCGCGAAGGAGACCGGTCTCAAGTACGGCTTTTACGGCGACCTCGCCGTCGGCATGGACCGTGGCGGCGCCGACGCATGGATATTTCGCGACTGCGTCTTCCCGGACGCGGAAATCGGTGCGCCGCCGGACGCCCTCGGTCCGCTCGGCCAGAAGTGGGGTACGACCGCCTTCACCCCCAAAGGTTTGCGGGACCGGGGATACAAACCGTTTAAGCAAATGCTCGAATCCGCGATGCAGGATTTCGGGGTCCTGCGCCTCGACCACGCAATGAGCCTGATGCGGCTATTCTGCATTCCCCCTGGCAGACCCTCAAGCGAAGGGGCGTATGTGGCCTACAACCTGAAAGCAACGCTTGGGATTGTCAAGCTGCTGAGCCACCGGCATGAATGCATCGTCATCGGCGAAGACCTCGGAACCGTTCCGCCAGAATTCCGCAGAAAGAGGGCGGACTCGAATGTGCTCTCCTACCGGGTTCAGTGGTTCGAGCGGGAATGGGACGTGGAAGGCCAACCCTTCATCGAACCGGAGCGATTTCCGACCTTGTCTCTGGCCTGCGTCGAGACGCACGATATGGCACCGCTAAAGGCCTATTGGAATGAGCGGGACATCGACGAACGCAGGGACCTGCACCTTTACCCGAGTGGCGAAGCAGAACGCGCGCACAGAGCGTCCCGAAAAGAAGAGCGCAAGACCATACTGGCCGCTCTGGCAACCAGCGGGCTTTTGCCGGACGGGATCGCCCCGGACGAACCCGATGCTTCCTACAGCGAAGAATTAGGCGCCGCGATTCACGCGCGTCTGTTTACCTCGAACTCCCTGATCACGATGATGTCCGCCGGAGACATGGACTCGTCGATCGTCTCTCAAAACGTGCCGGGAGTCGCGGACACCGCCAGACCCAACTGGCGGGCGAAGCTGACGCGCCCCCCGCGCGAACTGATGCGAAGCCAGTTGATGAACCTCGTCCTCCCCGCCCTTGAAACGAGGCGCAACAATGACATCGAGCCAGCCTGCGCGCCTCCTGAACCATCAGCACCCGCACCCTGAACGTCCGGCATCGGAGATGGGCACTTTCGGTTCGGCACGAAATATTTACCCCTCCCCCTTTGCGATCCGGACGGTTTATCGTATGACATTCGACTATGGGACAAACAGCAGCGTTCAAGACACCCGAGGATTTCATCGCCGAAGGACACACACCGATGATGGCGCAGTATCACGCTATCAAGGCGCGCTATCCGGACTGCCTGCTCTTCTACCGCATGGGAGATTTTTACGAGATGTTCTTCGAGGACGCGGAGAAAGCCGCCGCCGTGCTCGACATTACCCTCACCAAACGCGGCAAGAACCAGGGCGAGGAAATCCCGATGGCGGGCGTGCCTTTCCATTCCTACGAGCCCTACATGGCCCGCCTGATCCGTGCCGGGCACAAGGTCGCCATCTGCGAGCAGATCGAAAGCCCGGAGGAGGCAAAGAAACGCGGCGGTTCGAAAGCGCTGGTCGAACGGGACGTCGTTCGTGTCGTCACTGCCGGGACAATCACGGAGGACAACCTTTTAGAGAGCCGCGCCAACAACTATCTGGCCTGCGCCGCGGAAGCCGGCGGTCAATGTGCGCTCGCATGGATGGACCTCTCGACCGGCGCATTTTCGGTTCAGCCGGTTCAGAAAGAAAAACTCGCCGCCGCAATGGAGTCTCTCGACGCCAGCGAATATGTGCTGAGCGAAGCGCTGTTTTCCGGTGAGGTCGCGGAAGCGCTTCACTCCGCCCGCAAGCAAACCACGCTCCAGCCTTCCGCCTCGTTCGACACGATAAGCGCGCAAAAGCGTCTCGAGGCATTGTTCGGCGTCGGCACGCTGGAGAGTTTTGGAACTTTTTCCCGCGCCGAAATCTCGGCCTGCGGTGCACTGATCGAATACGTCCAGCGCACACAAATCGGCCAGATCCCCCACATCGCAAGGCCCAGCCAGTTCGTCTCAGGCGCGGTCGTGGAAATCGACCCGGCCACGCGCCGCAATTTGGAGCTTTCGAAAACCCTCACCGGCGAGAGCAAGGGCAGCCTCCTGCACGCTCTCGACTGCACGAAAACCGCGCCGGGCGGGCGCATGCTTGCCTCATTCCTAAGTTCACCCTTGTGCGACCCGGACGCCATTAACGCCCGCCTCGACAAGGTCGGCGCGTTTCTTAACGACCGCAAGCTGCGGGAATTGTTGCGCGAGACCCTGAGGAGCGTGCCCGACATGGAACGCGCCCTCGCGCGCCTCACGGCCGGACGCGGCGGGCCGCGCGATCTGGTTGCGATCCGCGAAGGGCTTGCATCGGCGGATCACATTCGCGCCTGCCTGCTGCAAGCGCCCCTGCCCCCGCTTGCGGAACTATGTGGAGCGCTTAAACCTTCCAACGCGCTTGCCGACTTCGCCGACCTCCTGCGCAACGCCCTGCACGACGAGCCCCCGGCTCTGGCGCGAGACGGCGGATTCATCCGCCCCGGATTTTCGATCCCGCTCGACGAGATCAAAACCCTGCGCGATGACAGCCGCAAGCTCATCGCCGCGCTCCAGGCGCGCTACGCTGCCGAGACGAACATCGACAAGCTTAAAGTCTCTTACAACAACATGCTCGGCTATTTCATCGAGGTGCCTGCGAAGAGAGCCGACGCCCTTCTGGTCAAGAAGGGCGAAGCCAACAACCCGTTCGTCCACCGCCAGACGATGGCCAACGCCGTTCGCTTCACAACGCCAGAACTGGCCGAACTGGAGAGTCGCATTTCTTCGGCAGCCGAACGCGCACTCGCCATCGAACTCGACCTGTTCGGCAATTTTGCCGACCGGCTCAAAACGCTTTCCGACGAGATTTGCGAGAAAGCCTCCGTCATCGCCGCCCTCGACGTCTTCTCGGCACTTGCCGCACTCGCCGAGGACAATGCCTATACAAGACCCGTGGTTGACGGATCGCTTGCCTTCGATATCCGGGAAGGTCGCCACCCTGTCGTCGAGCACGCGCTTGCCGGGAATGCCGAAAAATTCATGCCGAACGATTGCGACCTCGGGAGGCAGAACCGGCTCTGGCTGCTTACGGGTCCGAACATGGCCGGAAAATCGACCTTCCTGCGCCAGAACGCCCTGATCGCCGTGATGGCGCAAATCGGTTCATACGTCCCGGCGAGCGCTGCGCATATCGGCGTCCTTGACCGGCTCTTCAGCCGCGTTGGCGCGTCGGACGATCTCGCGCGCGGACGATCAACCTTCATGGTCGAAATGGTTGAAACCGCAGCGATTCTCAATCAGGCCACTGACCGTTCGCTAGTCATCCTCGATGAAATCGGGCGTGGTACGGCGACCTTTGACGGGCTGTCGATTGCCTGGGCCTGCGTCGAGCATCTTCACGAAACAAACCGCTGCCGCACGCTCTTCGCCACCCACTACCACGAACTGACAAGCCTGTCCGCGCGGCTGGACCGGCTTTCCTGCCGCTCACTGCAGATCAGGGAATGGAAGGGCCAAATCATCTTCATGCACAAAGTCGTCGAAGGCGCGGCGGACCGCTCCTACGGCATCCACGTCGGCAAGCTGGCGGGTCTTCCAGACGCCGTCATCACCCGTGCCGAAGAAGTCCTGAACCTCCTTCAGACCGGCGAACAGGGCAGCGCCCTGACAAGACTGGCTGACGACTTGCCCCTGTTTACAGCAGCCCGGCATAACGGAAGCCAAGAAAAACCTGAATCTCTTGCTCCGTCGCCGATTGAGGAAAAGCTTAAGGACATCAACCCGGACGACCTCACCCCCAGGGAAGCGCTGGAGGTGCTTTACTCATTAAAGGAGGCCATGCACTGATATTCACCGCAACGCCCCCTCACCCCACACTTGAATTCGTTTCGTTCGAGACGGCTCAAATGGCAAATCCTCCCTTACCCAATCCTAATCCTGTTGACAAACCGACCTTTTTTGATTATGGCAAACAAATACACAGAAGGGTGATTGCAATGGGCACGGCAGACAAAAAAGGTGGGCTGGACGACTACGACCTCAAATCGATTCTGACGAGCATTTCCGCTAGCGATTCCAACGCGCTTGGCTTTCTCGAGATCATGGCCGACGAGATCGATCCCGAGATCGTGGCGGCTCAGTCGGCTGGCGGACTTCCCGTCTACCTTCAGGCCGTATTCCACGGCGCACATGAAACGGCCCGTTACCTGCTTGAACAAGCCACGGTCGATTGCCGCGAGCTACGTTCAGCTCTTCCGACATTCGCCAACCAAATGACAATTCCCTTCTCCCAGTCTCTACGCTCGTGGCTTCCTATCGATGGCGCAAACGATGTGTGCTGGGCCGTACTTTCGGACAATCCGGATTCCGTTTCCCGGCTATTCCAGACATACAGGGAACTGGGAATTGAAGCAGCGTTCAACGACGACAGCGCCCGGCTAAACCAGATCGTCACACCCTCCGAACCGCGATACACGCCTCTCGACATCGCCGTGATGAGCCTTGTTTCCCGGCAAAGTCTGGCCCTTCTCGATTCGAGAGTGCAACAGGCCAACATGAAAGCGGCGGTGGTTAGCATGGCACCGGCGCTCTCCGATCTGTTCGAACTTCTTGGTGTCCAGCCAGAGAGGGTTACCATAGTTGGCCCCGGGTTCGGCACGGAAAACGCAACGAACGGTCCCGATCCCGGAATGGAAACAAAAATCCGCCAGCTCCTCGACGCAGGCGCACGCGGCTCCTCCACGTCTCTGTTTCCGTCGGAAATCGAGTCCGTGAAGCATCCTTTCATTTCGCGGGCAGGATTCAAGTCCATGAGCCTGTCCGGCTATGTTCAACGTAACGCGTGGGCTTTTTCTGACTCCCTGCACCACACTCTGACCGGCAAGCCCAAACCCGGTTCCGGACGAGAATTAACAATGTAGAGACTTTTAAGACAGACCGCTCTCGCAGTCTGTCAATCCCGGGAAGGCCGATTATCGTTGCCGCGCGACTTAAAACGTTATACATAATTGCAGTCATGCGCCAGAATTTCCAAATCGCCCAAACAGCCACGTGCGGCGCTGACCTCGTCGCATTAATGAATTCCGGCGACCGCCTTGTCATCTTCGACTTTGACGGCGTGATCGTTCCAAACGAGATCGATGATCCGGGCCGCCCGAAAGTCGCTCCGGAACTGCGCAACGCGCTTTACGCTTTTTTTAATGCGCACCCCGGGAACGGCTTCCTGACGGGACGCGGCAAGCCTTGGGAAATCCCCGTCGCCATGGGCGAATGGGACGAGGGCGTAATACCGGAATACGAACAGAGCGGGCGCCTCCCGCCACTCACCGGCGGGCTGGCAAATGCTATCATCATGCCCGCGCACGGATATCTCCTGCTGCATGACGATCAGGTCGAGGAAATGCCTGTCGCCCAGGAGGCGCGCTTCCATCTCGCGTTCGCGGCGGAAGCCGCACTCAAGGCGAAAGAACTCCTCGCAACCCGCCCGGAAGTTTTGGCGATACTCCATCCGGACTCAATAACGGTTCAGGCAGACCGGGTTAACATCAATGTTCTTAAGGTTCCGGAACAAAGTAGAGAGAATGTTTCCAGCGCCATCGAACAATTTTACAACTCACTGATGGACGGGACTCAGTCGGGGCAATCCCCTGAAGAGATTGCACAAGATTTTGTCGCCGGCCTGAAAGGCGACTTACGCGGCATCCCGCTTCCTTTCAATGGCGAATCCGGTGCAGAGAGCCCGCTGAAAATCATCCCTGACGCCGCCGGAGCGTTTTTCGACCTTGCAGTTGCGAAAGAACAATCCGGCAAAGGTGAAAAGCTTCTTGCGCGCCTCAGGCAGGGGCTGTTCGATGTTGACGAGAACACGACCCTCGTTCTTGCCAGCGACAATTTCCAGCCGGGCGGCGGCGACCGCCCGCTTGCAGAAGTCCTCCTGGAAAACGGCTATAACGTCGCCCTCTGGCAAAGCCTCGACTCCACGAAGGACAAGCCAAAACAGCCGATCTCTCAGGACGACCCGCTCGGAAACTGTGTGGAGATAGTATTCAGGGGACCCAAAGACCTAATTTCCGTCTTTAAGGCCATCTGCACACCGAATGCAAACAACGTCGCCGCGCTCGACGCCTCCGTTACTTTTCCGCAGACAGCAAACCGCGATGAAAGACCGAGCTTCGCTCCGTGTCCCGGGAAGGAAGGCCCCGCGGAACCCTGAAATTTTCTATGGCCGCCATGATCCTCGCCTTGCCAGAACGCGCCAATTCTGGTAATCCACAAGCGAAACACCAGTCAGATACGGAGTTTGCTAATGAGCGCGCTTGGTACGGACGGGAAAAGCGCCGGACCGAACTTTTTCAGCCCCTTTGCTTCCTTTCTCAGACTTCAGGCGAACGCCAATGCTGCGTGGCTCGTCGCGCAATTCGATGCAAGCGCAAAACTGGCAGAGGCAAGCGGCAACTTGTGGCTGAGTTCCGCAGAGATGGCCGCTTCGTTCCTGGCCGCTTCCATGCCCGCACCCGAGCGCAGAGGCGTTGTCCTGAGCATGGAATCCTACCTGCAACGTCACCCCTGGCGACGACCGACCGTTGGATCGCGTGAGCCGCAATGAAAACGTTTTTCGCTGGTTGAACTTTCAAGTATCGCTCACATTCTCTCCGTCGATATGCTTGCAATGCATGCCTGTCATGCGTACAAGTAAGCAATGAACGTCCTCAGCCGACAGCTCGGCGACGACCGCGAGACGCTTCTGGCCGCGCTGCGGGAAAACCGCATTTCCGGGCGAGAGTTCGTACGCCGTCTCTCGGACATGACCGATCGCCATCTGACCGCGCTTGCGCAGGATACGCTCGGCGCGAGCAGCCCCGTCGCGCTTGTGGCGCTCGGCGGTTATGGGCGACGGGAGCTTTGCCCTGCTTCGGATATCGACCTGATGTTCCTTCTGCCCTCCGGAATTGCCGGCAAGGAAGCCGAAGCGAAGATCGAAAAATTCCTTTACGCGATCTGGGACGCCGGCCTTAAGGTCGGTCAGTCGATCCGCACGGTGAAAGACTGCGTGAACATCGCCCGCGAGGACATGACTGCGCTTACCTCCATGCTGGATGCGCGTCTGCTCACCGGACCTTCGAGAGAGTTCGAAAAGATGCGCGCTGCACTTTTCAAAGCCCGTACGAATGGCCGGAAGAAGAATTACGTCACTGCAAAAATGACCGAACGCGACCAGCGCCACAAACGCCTCGGCGACTCCCGCTACATGCTAGAGCCAAACATCAAGGACGGCAAAGGCGGACTGCGGGACTACCAGACGCTGTTCTGGATCACCGACGTTTTGTATGGCGCGCGCACGACAAGAGATTTGCAGGCGATGGAAATCCTCACGCCGACCGAAGCGATGAAATTTCGCAAGGCGCACGACTATCTTCTCACGGTGCGCTGCCATTTGCATGATGTAGCCGGGCGCGCTGAAGAGCGGCTTCATTTCGACGTGCAGCCGGCTCTCGCCGCCCGGCTCGGCTATCAGGACCGGGACAACGGCCGTGCAGTCGAGCGTTTCATGAAGCACTACTTCCTCGTAACGCGCGACGTCGGCGATCTGACTCGGATCGTCTGCGCGGTACTGGAAGCACGCGAGGAAAAGCAAACGGGAAAGCCGGGCGGCGTGCACGGCTTCTCCGTCATCAACGGGCGGCTCGGTTTTCCGGCGGGAGCGGATCTGGCCCGAAACGCTGTAGAAATGATCCGTTTGTTCCGCGTAGCTCAGGAGACGAACCGGGACATTCATCCGCTTGCGCTGCGAGAGATCACGAGGAACCTGCGGAGCATCACGAGAGCGGTCCGCCAGGATCCGCAGGCCAACGCGCTCTTTCTCGACATTCTTCTATCAACGAAACACGCGGCGCTCACCCTCCGTCGAATGAACGAGGCGGGCGTGCTCGGACGCTTCATTCCGGAATTCGGACAGGTCATCGCCCTGACGCAGTTCGACCGCTATCACGTCTTCACCGTCGACGAGCACACGCTGCAAGCCGTTGACATCCTGCACGAGATCGAAAACGGCGCATTACAGGTCGCGGCCCCCCTGCCCTCAAAGGCACTTCATGCGATAAGGAACCGCCGCGCGCTCTTCGTCGCGATGTTTTTACACGACATTTGCAAGGGGCGCGGCGGGGATCACTCGCTTCTCGGCGCGGAGCTCGCGCTCCGACTTTGCCCGCGCTTCGGGCTGGACGACAACGAGACGCGCCTTGTCTCGTGGCTCGTTTTCGACCATCTCGTCATGTCGAATTTCGCCTTCAAGCGCGACCTCGAAGATCCGAAAACGATCGAGGATTTTGTGTTCCGCGTCTACGCGCCGGAGCGGCTGAATCTCCTGTTCGTCCTCACCGCCGCCGACATCATGGCTGTCGGCCCGGATCGCTGGAACGCATGGAAATCCCGACTTCTCGGGGACTTGTACATGAAAGCCGCCGTGGGTCTCAAGGGCCAGAAAAGCGTCACGGGCGAAGATATCCGTCTTCCCGGCGATTACGAGCCCGGCGAAACCCGCATCCATTTCGAGCCCTCGCCAGAATATCAGGCCACACAGGTCACCGTTTTCGCGCGGGACCGCGTCGGCCTCTTCGCAACGCTCGCAGGGGGTCTGTCAGCCGCCGGAGCGAACATCATCGAAGCAAGAATCAACACGCTCGAAGACGGGACAGTCGTCGACAGCTTCACGATCCAGAACCTTGCCGGACGCCCGATCGACAAAGGCTGGCGGCAGGACGAAATTCGCCGTGCCGTAATGGCCGCCCTGAACGGCACGCTCGACATCGAAAGCGAGATCGCCCGTCACAAGGGCAACAGCCAGAAGAAGGACGACATCTTCGAAATCCCGGTGCGGCTTCGGGTCAACAACCGGGCCTCACGCACCGATACGGTGATCGAAATCGCCGCCCGCGACCGGCCCGGGCTCCTGTATGACATCACCCGCGCCTTGAGCGAATTTTCACTTCAGATCCGCAGCGCGAAGATCACGACCATGGGCATCAAGGCCGTCGACGTCTTTTATGTCCAGGACGACCATGGCGAAAAAACCACCGTCCCCGAAGCGCTGAGAAAACGCATCCAGTCTCTGTAATGGTGGAATGATGGACAGAACTTTCCGTTAGGAATTCCGACCAGGAATTCAAACAAAGGAGAGACCGATGGAAATTCGCACGCTGGAAGACCTGTTCATCGACGAACTGCGCGACATCTATGATGCGGAGCACCGCATTCTCGAGGGGATCGAAAAGATGGAGGAAGCGGCATCGAACGAAGAGTTGAAAGAAGCGTTCCGAACGCACCACGAGGAAACGCAGGGTCAGATCGACCGGCTTGAGCAAGTGTTCGAGATTTGCGAAAAGTCACCCGAGGGCGAGGAGTGTCAGGCGATCCGCGGCCACATTGAGGAGGCAGACGAACTCATCGACAACATCGAGGACGAGGAAGTTTGCGACGCCGCCCTGATCGCCGCCGCCCAGAAAATCGAACACTACGAAATCGCGGCTTATGGCACGCTGTGCACGCTCGGGAAAATGCTGGGAAAGGACGAGTGCGCCGACCTTCTCAAGGAAACCCTCGAGGAAGAAAAGAACACCGACAAGCGACTGAGCGCACTTGCCCTCGACAAAATCAACGAGCGGGCCGCGGCTTAGAACATCCGCGAGACCGGACATTCGAAAAAGGGTCGCCCCGAGCGGCCCTTTTTCACATTGAAATTCCCCGCCCGCTTATTTATAGATGAGAGCCTTGAGACGGAGGAGTGGCAGAGTGGTTGAATGCGCCGGTCTCGAAAACCGGTATGGGTTCACGCCCATCGGGGGTTCGAATCCCCCCTCCTCCGCCATTTATCAAATCCGGAACGCTCTCTCCCCTATCATCCAAAGCCCGTGAACCACAGAGAATTTGAGGGTTCGGGGCGTGTTGGCCTCACGCGCCCCTGGCCGTCCGGGGCGGGTTTTCGGGGCAAAAGTCTCTAAAAACGCCCTTTTTCTCTCCGCCGTCCTCACCTCGCGCCCGATAGAGTGAGGATGGAAATTCCATGCAAATCAAAGTGTTGACTGATCGTTTCCATAGCGCATTTTCCGGTTTCGCCTTCATAGCGGTCGGAATACGGGGAAACGGCGGGAACGCCCGCGTATCCTCACGTTTCAGGGGTTTTTTGATTTTCAGGCCGTGAAGCCGAAAGCGCGACGCTGTTCGTCCCAGAGGAGCGGAACGGCGCGGATTTGGGAGAGCGTGAGGGAGGCCGGCTGGCGGCCGGTCAGGATCGCAGCCGTGATGTCGGGGGCGAGTTCGGTCAGGCGAACGATGTTGCGCACGTAGGTCTCGCCCAGCCCTTCGGCCTCGCCGATTTCCTTCACCGAGCGAGCAGCGCCGGAATCGAGCCGCCCCTGCCAGTCGTGGGCGCGAACGACCGCCTTGATCAGCGTATCATCGTAGCGCGGCGTTTCGGAGGCGGCAAGGTCGCTGCCATCCGGCGCCTTGATGAACTTGCGCCCGGCCTGACGCCTTAAGACCGCCGGGATGTCTATCACGAGGGGCGTGTCGGTCGTGGCTTTGACGCGCTGGTCCAAATCGAGATCGGGCCGGATGTCCTGCAGCACCGAGACGAATCCGGCGGGGCGGAGCTATGCTGGTATGACAGGGCGGTTTGAAGCGTTTCAGGATTTGCGCAAGGTGTGCGGTAACCGTCCGGCGACCCCCGTCTTCTGTTCGTGGGGATAGAGTGGGATAGTGTCCACTATCGTGTAAGTGGACACTATCGGAGGAGAGATTGACGGAA
>RZZS01000106.1 GCA_009929775.1 Alphaproteobacteria bacterium | reverse complement strand
CGTCTCAAAAACGGTCGTTTTTGGAATGGCTTTCGATCCGACGAAGAATCGGGCTGTTGATAAGCTCCCGAGGAGCCTCTCCGAGGCTTCGCGTAAGATGTTGATGCGCGCCTGACGAAAGAATCGGGGCAAGAGCCAAGCCGTCCGACAAAGGTGTTGCGCTCGGGTGGCCATCTGCCTACGATCCCGCTATCTCACTGGGGATAGCGGGATCATTCGTTGGAGAAGAATTCTTCCGCAGGTTTCATGCCTCGGATCCCGCCTGCATGCGAGGGGATCCAGGTAAACTTCTGCAAGAATCCCGGCTGTGAGAATTATGGCATTCCAGCGGCCCAGACCACGGGGCGCGGCGCCCAACGTGACCGCTATGCGGTGGTCAGTGCTGGTCGGCAGTATCCGGTGCTCAAGTGCCATGCCTGCGGCGAGTATCCGCCGCTCAAGAGTAACCAGGGCATCGCTGAGGAGCGCAAGCGTCTTGGCGTCTATCTGAGTGTGCCTCCGGAGCCATCTTGCCCTGACTTCGATTGTGTCAATCATGGCATCTCAGTCTCGCGCGGCTCACCCCACTACCGCCGCTATGGCACCACCCGCTCTGGCTCCAAGCGCTACCGCTGCAACACCTGCACCAAGACCTTTTCGGTGGGTGACGCGACCGTCGGGCAGAAGCAGCCGCACAAGAACCGGCTGATTTTCCAGCTCTTGATGAACAGGAGCCCATTCCGGCGCTTGTGTGAAATTGCCGATATCGCCCCCGGGACGCTGTACCCGAAGTTGGACTTCCTTCATCGTCAGTGCCTGGCCTTCGTCGGCCATCGGGAGCGGCGCCTGCTTGAAGGTTTCTCGATCCCGCGGCTCTATATCGGTGTGGACCGACAGGACTACGTCGTGAACTGGACGCAACGCGAAGACAAGCGCAACGTCCAGCTCACAGCCGTCGGCAGCGCTGACAACGTGACCCGATATGTGTTCGGAATGCACCTGAACTTCGACCCGGATGTCGCGGCCGACGTCATCGAGCAGGACGCCGCGACCCTCGGCGATGGCGAGTTGCAGATGCCGTTCCGCCGTCATGCCCGCTTATGGTTGGCCAGCGACTACGCAGCGGCCCAGCACAGGGCTAAGAGCGCTCTGTCAAGCGCCGACGGCACCCTCAATGGCGCCGTCGCCGCGCGCTATAAGGACGCGGAGTCTCGGTCCGATGTCGAGGTCTTCGAGGAACCAGGGCGGACCACGCAGCTGCCAAAGAGTGGCATGCAGGTCCATGCGGAATACACTCTCTACGGCCATTGCTTCCTCTTGCGAGACCTGAGCATGGGCGCGGAGAAAGTCCGCCTGTTCCTCGATCAGGACTCGGGGATGCGCGCCGCCGTGCTGGGCGCCTTCGCCGAACGGGTGACTGAGCGCTCCGCCGATGCCTTCTACGTGCGCATCAACAAAGACATGACCGTCGATGATCGCAAGCATGCCCTGAAGCGCAGCCGTGAGCGTTTCCACGCCCTGGAAGAAGAGCGCCCCGATTTGGATCGCCAGGCGCTACGCTTGCTCCTCATCAAGGAAGCGCTCGCCGACATGTCCGTTATCGGTCACTGGAAGGATCGGTGGCTCACGCACCCCTTCCCGAGCATGAGCGAGCCTGAGAAGGCCGTCTGCTACCTGACAGACCATGACGACTATGACGAGGACCATTTAGCCCGGCTCTACAACAAGGCCAGTTTGCACGCCATCGACACCTTCTTCATGCAAGTGCGTCGGCGCCTCTCGTTGCTGGAGCGCCCCATCGCGACCGCCAGCAACAACCGCCGCGTCTGGCACGGGTACAGTGCGTACAATCCGCGCTCGATTGTGCAGCTCCTGGAAATGTTCAGGGTCTTCTACAACTACGTGCTCGTTGGCATGGACAAGCAAACGCCGGCTATGCGGTTGGGGCTGGCGAAAGGGCGGGTGAGTCTGGAAGACATCGTCTACTTTCAACCGTGATGTCTTCGCTCGCTCGCGCGCCGACTCCCCGCTGCGGAGCCGCAACGAGAAAAGCCGTCCAACTTGGGTGCAACACCTTTGTCGGACGGCTTGGACAAGAGCTGATTTGGCTACAACCATTTCGACGTCGACGCGGGCCGAATTTCGGCGATGCTGCGCGCGCTCAGCCGTCCAGTGCAACTGATGTGACAAAACCGGGTGGCTTGGTCGCAAGCACGGAACAATCCACCTGTTGCAGGATGGCCTCGGCCGTGTTGCCCATCAGCAAGCCGGGGATACCGCCACGGCCGACCGTGCCCATCACGACAACATCGGCGCCGATCTTGCGTGCGAGCGTCGGGATCTTCCTTCGGGCCTCTCCGCGCACGAGGTGCGTTTTCGGTTTTAGATAGTCCAGCGCATCCGCTCCCAAGATGCCGGTGACCTCTTGCAGGAGTACCGTCAGATAGTTCGCGTGGCGCTCTCGGACCTGGTCGACATAGGCAGAGACCTCAGCGTCCGGGGTACTGACAACGGTCCCGCGAAGGAGCATCTCGCCGATGGCGTCCCAGACATGGACGACATGCAGATCGGCAAATTCCGACAGCGCCAGAGACCCCGCGATCTCCAGGATCCGGAGGTTCATCGCATGCCGCATCTCCTCGGGCCGCAGGCTGCTCTCGTCCACATCCACTGCCGCCAGGATCCGTCGAAAGGACCCTGAGCCCTTGCACTTGACGGCCCACACCGGACAGGGGCACTGACGCAGCAGGTTCATGTCGTCGCTGCCGAACAAACGGCCGAACCAGCCTGCATCCTCCGGCGGGCGGATCACCAAGTCATGATTGCTGCGCAGGACCTCGCGAATGATCTCGAGGTAGGGCGTCCCCGTCAGGATCTTTAGCTGGATGCCGAGCCGCGGCTCGTAGGGCTTGATCAATGACTCCAGACGGTGCAGGCGCTGCTCCGTCGCTGCAGCCTGCAGTTCCTCTGCAGTTGTGCCGCCGCCGCGAAGGCGGAATCCGGCGCTCACGCGGGGAATTACGTCAACGACGACGAACTCCGCCTGATTGTTCTCGGCCAGCAGGACCGCACGCTCGAAGGCGGACCTGCAGCCCTTCTCGGGATCCACGACGAAGAGGATGTTCCTGAACCGTTTCATCTCAGACTCCTGTTCGGCTCATGGTGCGGTGCGGCACCTTAGACAGTTGATCATTCCAGGTGAGTCGGAATGCGCAGACCGACCCGAGTGATCTTGTCATCCCGAATGTCGCGGATGACAAGCTCGAGTTTCCCTAAACGAACCCGGTTCCCGACGACCGCCAGCTCGTCGAGCTTGGCACACATGAATTGCTCCCAGGGCATGCCTTCCATCCCGTCCCGGACGGGATGGCCATATCGGGCCGCGACCGCGCCGAGGGGCGCACTGCCGTTCAGAACGACATCAACGAAGAAACACCCGCTCGTCGAGGAACTCAAGGGCTACCCGAGACACCGGCAGATCGCCGAGCGTCGCGGTGTCGGCATCCTTGGCAACCAAATCGAGCCAGTCACCCGGGGCTAGGGGACCCGCGACCTACGCCGTGAGCATCCGGTCGTCGCCCAGCACCGCCACGGCCCGGGCATCGGTGGAATTGCGCAGATCGCTCGCGCGACGTCCGAGCGCGCGGGTGCCCGAGATGGCGTGACCGTCCGCCGGCGCAGGCGTCAGCTCCAGGCACTCGTCCGGGCCCGGTTTCGCCGGCACCTTGAGCCTGAGCCGCCGCGCCAGGCGGGGAATCGTCCAACCATGAAAGATCAGCTCGGCTTGCGCGATGACCTGCAGCATCGCGGACGGTCAGCGAAGTCGCATCAGCGTTGCCATGACGCCACGCAGCGCTCACTGATGCCCCGGAGAAATGGCGAGCCGCGAATCGGACACCCGCCTCGCAGTGCTCGGAGGGAACTCGGTTCCACGGAGTTGTCGCCCAGCTCGGGCGGCAATCCGGAAGTCCCTGCCATCAGCGGTTATTGCGCTTTCCTGCGAAGCAACCCTTTCAATGACCGCTACACTGCATACTGGCGGCGAGATCAACCGCACGCCCCCTTTTTGATCGACCATTCGACTTGTGGCGGTTACACCCGACAATGACTGAAGCCGGGTTCGGATTGTTTGCGTCTTCCTTGTTGCCGCTAGGACTTGTAACTCAACAGCTTTGCAAGCTTCATGGGAAGACTGTTCGCCTGCTGTTGAGACTTACGCACATACGCCGAGGCTCGGCTCTCACGGTGCAGCGCCAGACCCACCTCCGTAATGATCCTTCCCTGGCGAACTCCTCGGACCACCAGGTCGAATGTTCCGACTGGTACGCGGTCTCCAACAACCGGCAACCCCCCGAGCTCGGACGTCATGAACGCTCCGACCGTCAGAGCGGGTGCAAGCTCCTTCGGTGCGTGCAGGTCGTAAGCGTTGAGCAAGTCGACAATCTGTGCATCCGTATTGATCAAAAACTGGCCAAAATACTCTTTGTCGTTCTGGTCCGGACTCTTGTTTTGCGCAAACAAACGATCGAGCAGTGTCGTGTATTCCGGGGGTGAGAAGAGATAGACGAAGTCCCCTGCCCTCAGTGTTCCGGCGTGCTCTGGTTGCATCGAACGACCATTCCTGACCACGAGTGAAGGGCGTGCCCATCGAGGCAAGGTGGCCGCACGGCTAATAAGAGGGCTATCCTCCAGCACTCGATAGATCAGCAGTTCATGCTTCGGATTGCCCGGCAGCTCCAATTCTATACGCTCGAGCGGCCCTATCCCGGACGGCACGACGAGCTTTAGCCATCGCGCTGCTGGCTTGATCGTCCAGCCCTGTATGATTAGAGACGTCACAACCATAATGAAAGCCACATTCAGGAAAATGTCCGAGCCTTCGACCCCCATTACGGTGGGCAGAATTCCAAGCAGAATCGACACCGCGCCACGCAGCCCCACCCATGCACTGAAGGTAATCGTCTGTCGGTCGTACCGAAAAGGAAGCAGGCACAGGAGAACCGCAAGTGGGCGTCCTATGACAATGAGGAAGACTCCAAGCAACAACGCCGGCAGCAGCACTGCGCCGAATTGAGACGGCGTGACGAATAACCCCAAGACCAGAAACATCACGATCTGCGCCAACCAGGTCATGCCTTGCTGATGGCGACGCAAGGCCGAGGCCCATTTCATCGACCGATTCCCGGCCACGATTCCAGCGACATAGATCGCCAGGAATCCGCTACCACCGAAAGACGCGGTAAGCCCGAAGACAGACAGCGCGCAGGACATGACCAGGATCGGATAGAGCGCTTCTTCGAGGTGGACCCGATTGACGATCTCGACAATCAGGTAGCCACCGAGCAGCCCGGCCACAAGTCCGAGCCCCATCTGGAGACCGAAACCCGTCACAAAGCTCGCCATCAGGTTGCCGTCGGTATCGGCGAGAATCAACTCGATGAACAGCACAGTCAGAAAAATGGCCATCGGGTCGTTCGAGCCAGACTCCACTTCGAGCATCGAGCGGACGCGCTTGTAAATCTTCACGCCACCGGTACGCAGCAGAAAAAATACTGCGGCGGCATCGGTTGAGCTGATGACCGCGCCCATCAGCAGCGCATACAACCATGGCAAATCGAACAAAATGCGTGCCGCTCCGCCGACCAAAATCGTGGTGAGCAACACACCGACCGTAGCCAATACGAACGCGGGACCCGCCGCACGCCGCAGGGTCTGTACGCGCGTTCCAAAACCGGAGTCAAACAGAATCACTGACAGCGCAAGACTGCCGAGAAAATAGGCAACCTCCGCATTGTCAAAGACAAGGCCAAGACCGTCCTCCCCGGCGACAAGTCCGATACCAAGAAACACCAGCAGCAGGGGGGTTCCGAAGCGAAACGCCAACGCACTTGTCAGAATGGACAGGGCAATCAGTCCGGCTCCGACGAGAATCGTGGTGAACATCCAATCCATATCATCCTGCGCCGGTCATCACTGCCAGGTAGAGAGGGGGCCAAACACTTCTGCCATCGCTATACGGTACCAGCGACTCTGTTCGCGGCGTCCGTTTCGAAAAAGGCGGATCAATCAGCGCGGCTCATGCGTCTCCATATATGAGCGTAAAATCGCGTTGATCCTTGTCTGATAGCCCGGACCCTGGCGTTTCAGCCAATCGATCAGGTCCGGATCGAGCCGTAGATAGACGCCCTTCTTGGTCTGCGG
>RZZS01000183.1 GCA_009929775.1 Alphaproteobacteria bacterium | reverse complement strand
ACGACGACTTATCCGCATTGCGCAAGCGGCACAACTCTATGAGGTGAACATGAACGCCCTCGAACTGAACGCGGTTGCCCATGACGGTCAGGTCAGTGTCACGATCCCGGAACGCTACCGCGCCGCTTGGAACGAGAAATCGGTCCGCGTGATCCTGATGATGGACGAGGAGCCGTCGAGCCGGCCGGAGCAGTCTCTGCTGGCCCGCCTGAAGCAGGTCAAGATTTCTGGTCCCGCCGACTTCTCCGAAGAGCACGACGCTTACCTGACAGGCGAGAAGAATGCTTGAGCCCCTGTTTGTCGACACGGGCTATGTCATCGGTCTGGTCAACGTCAAAGATGCAAACCATGCGCGGGCTTTGGCATTGGCGGACCGCTACGACGGCTATCCCTTGGTCACGACGGACGCGGTATTGCTGGAGGTCGGCAACGCATTGTCTCGCATTGCACGCGTCGAGGCGGTCGAGATCCTGCATCACTTTCAAGCGTCAGGCGATGTCACGCTGGTTCACCTCAACCCGATCCTGTTCAACCGCGCGGTTGGCCTGTACGAGAAATACAAGGACAAGCATTGGGGGCTGGTCGATTGCGTGTCCTTCCTCGTCATGCAAGAGATGCGGTTGACCACGGCGTTGGCATTCGATCAGCACTTCGTTCAAGCGGGTTTCCAGCTTCCGCACTAGCGAATGCCGATGCGTTGCGCGTGATCGACCCGGCAGGATAGCGGGCCTTCAAGGGTGCAACACGACAAGGACAACGACGATGGCCAAGCAGGACAAGTCCCCAGCGCACATCAAGCTCGACGAGCGCAACCACGTCGAGAAGCCCTTTTTGGATCAGCTCGCGGGGCTTGGCTGGGAGGTGCTGGATCTGGACAGCACGCAGCACCCGGCGGACAGCTTTCGCGAGAGCTTCACCGAGGTGGTCATGCCGTCGGTGCTGCGGGAACAGATCGGCCGGATCAATCCCTGGATGGAGCCCGATCAGATCGAGGAGGTCGTCAAGCAGCTCACTGCCAGCTTTCCCGGCAACAACCTGATCGAGAACAACCGTCATCTGCTTGGCTTGCTGCTGGAGGGCACCAGCGTCAGCGAGAATCGCCAGACCGGGGAGAAGAGCCCGACGGTGCGCTTCATCGAATTCGAGGCCGATCACGAACCTGAGCCCACGAGTGGGCGGGACGGACCCAACCGCTTCATCGCCGTCTGTCAGTTCAAGGTGCGCATCCTCGGCACCGAGCACCACGTCATTCCGGACATCGTGCTCTTCGTGAACGG
>RZZS01000182.1 GCA_009929775.1 Alphaproteobacteria bacterium | reverse complement strand
CTGTCCCCGGTCGGTCCCCGGTCGGTCCCCGGTCGGTCCCCGGTCGGTCCCCGGTCGGTCCCCGGTCGGTCCCCGGTCGGTCCCCGGTCGGTCCCCGGTCGGTCCCCGGAGCGGGATACGGTGCGGGGCGTTACGAGGTCCCTCGTCGCTTCGCTCTTTCGGGATGACGTTTAAAAAAGAGTAGAGAGAACATGCCCTACGGACTGATTGCCGATATTGGCGGGACGAATGCGCGGTTTGCGCTGGCGGACGAGCGCGATTATTACGACGAGCTGATTTTCCCGTGTGCCGATTTCAAGGGGCCGCGCGAGGCGGTCAAGAGCTACCTTGATGCCGTGAAGCCGAAAGTGCCTGTCACGTCGGGCGCATTCGCTATTGCGGGGCCTGTGCATGGCGATGTCTTCAAGGCGACCAACATGCCCTGGGCGTTTTCGGTCAGTGAATTACGCGACATGCTCGGCTTTGAGCGGCTTGCGCTTTACAATGACTTTGAAGCGATTGCGATGTGCGTGCCGCATCTCGCGGAAATCGAGGTGCGTCAGGTCGGTGGCGGCAAGGCGCGCACAGGCTGGCCGATCGGCGTTATTGGCCCCGGTACCGGGCTTGGCGTTGCGAGTCTGTATTCCGACGGGCACGATTACCGTGCGGTTCCGGCGGAAGGGGGGCATACGACGGTTCCGGCTGTGACGCAGCGGGAATTCGACATTTTTCATGTCCTCCTCAAAAAATACAGCCATGTTTCCGCCGAGCGCGTCTGTTCGGGCAAGGGGCTTGTTAATCTGTACAACGCCATTCGCGAACTCGACCGGCGCGCCGATCTTCCGGACCTCGAGCCAAAGGACATCAGCAAGGCGGCGATAGGTGGAACGTGCCCGGTTTCGAAAGAGGCCCTCGATCTCATGCTGGCGGTTCTTGGCCGCGTTGCGGGGAATCTTGCGCTGACCTGCGGTGCGTTTGGCGGGATTTATATTGCGGGCGGGATTGTTCCCAAGCTCGGCGATTACTTCGACGAATCGGCCTTCAGGAGCGAGTTCGAGGCCAAGGGGCGGCTGCGCTTCTACATGGAGCCCATCCCGACATTCGTCGTTCTGCATCCGCATCCGGCTTTTCTCGGACTGCAGAAAAATCTCGGCAGGGAGCCGGTGCGACCGCTCGCGTAATTAGGGCTCGTCACGAAATAACCTTTCGGGGCTATGCAGTTGACTGCCCACGCTACTACATGTAGTGTTTCAGCCGATGATAGAGTACCCTGCGACCATGACGGATTTTATGGAGATTTTCC
>RZZS01000041.1 GCA_009929775.1 Alphaproteobacteria bacterium | reverse complement strand
AACCGGAAAATTCCCGCCTGTAATAACCGGAGGCATGCGTTATACTGGGGGGAGGAGAGAGGTAATCATGAAAATCGAAGGGCCGAACAAGACGGGCGGTGCGCAGCCCGGTAAAGGCAAGGGCAAGGTTTCTTCGTCTGGCGGAAGTTTCGGGGATCTCATCTCGAAAGGGGCGGGGGAGACCAAGGGCGCGAGCGCCGCGCAGCAGATTGCGCGGGTCGACGCGCTGCTCGCCGTGCAGGCCGCGGAGGACCCGACCGCCCGCGCGGCGCGGCAGAGAATGCGCAAGCGGTCCGAGTCCATTCTCGACGAACTCGACAGGTTGCGGATGGCGATGCTTAACGGGACGCTGACGGTCGGGCATATGGTCGACATTGCCGATGTCGTCGCTTCTCACCGCGAGCGAATCGACGATCCTGAAATGGCCGCGATACTGGATGAGATCGACCTCCGCGCCCAGGTGGAACTCGCAAAAATGCGCATTCGTATGGACAGGGTCGAAGCGTGAGCCGCTGGTCGTTTTTGGCTTGCCTGCCAGGGGGGCTCGACCTATAGTCTTGTGTCTTTTCAACAGGTGCTTAAAGGTCAGGAATTAACAATGACGAATACAAGCAACGTAACCGTTCCCCCGGACTACGACCCGAAGACCGACAGCGGCGAATTCATGAATCCGGTCATGCTCGAGTATTTTCGGCAAAAGCTGATCGCCTGGCGGGAGGAGTTGCTAAAGGAATCGCAGCAAACCATCGAGAACACGCTGCAGGGGACTGAGCTGCAAAAGCCTGATCTCGCCGACCGCGCCTCGGCCGAGACAGACCACGCGCTGGAACTGCGCACGCGCGACCGCGAGCGCAAACTTATCAACAAAATCAATGACGCGCTTATGCGGATCGAAGACGGAGAATACGGCTACTGCGAGGAAACCGGCGAGCCGATTACGGTCGCCCGTCTTGACGCCCGCCCGATCGCCACGCTTTCCCTTGAGGCGCAGGAACGCCATGAGCGCATGGAAAAGACGCACCGGGAGGAGTAGGGCGCACCAAAGCAAACCCCGCACCCGTCCGGAGACGAATGCGGGGTTCTTTGCAGACACGGTCCCTGCGACAGCATTATCTGCACTCAGGTTCAACGGATATATTCTCAGCTATCAATCCCCGCAAGAGGAATGAGGGAGCACTCCGTCGTGTCATGCACCATTGCCAATAACCGGGCGGGCGAATGGTTCCTGAAATTTTTGGTGCGATACGAGGGGTAGAAAAAAGCCGCCCTTGTGAGAGGGCGGCAAGTCGGGTTCGTCAGGTAGGTAAGGGTTTGCAGACGTCGCTTCCCGCGACTGGGGTCCCTGTTAGAAGGGGAAGATGACGTCATACAATTGCTGTCCGTAGCGGGGTTGCTGGACGTCGGTGATCTGTCCTTCGCCGCCATAGACAATTCGGGCTTCCGCGATTTTTTCCGCGGAAATGGTGTTGTTGGTCGAAATATCCTCGGGCCGGATCACGCCGTCGATGGCGAGAATGCGCTTTTCGAAATTCACGCGCACTTCCTGCTTGCCGTGAATGACCATGTTGCCGTTGGGGAGGATTTGCGTGACGAGCGCGGCCAGCTTGACCTCGATCTCCTCCTCGCGCTCGATCGAGCCTTCTCCCCTGTGCGAGGAGTCCGCGCTGCCGCCGACGAGGTTCGCGTTGTCGATGTCTTCCGGCAGGATCCGATTCAGGGCTGTTTCGTAGCCGAGCAGGTTGTCGAGACCGGCGTTTTCCGAACTTGCTCGGGTACGGCTGGATTCATTTTCCAACTCGGCCTGATCGCTGATGCTGATAAGAACGGTCAGGATATCGCCGACGTCGCTTGCCCGCTGGTCCTTGAAGAAGGTCTTGCGCGAGCCGTCCCAAAGCGAGTTGGCGGTGCGGGTCGTATCCTGCGGCGTCGGCATCGGAAGGCTCACCGGTTGATAATCCTCCTGCATGACCGGGTTCTCGATCTTCGCCATCTCCGGGGCGCGGCCGATATTGGCGATCCGGTCCACCGAGCCGCAGGCGGTCAGGGAGAGCAGGGCGAAGGCGGACAGCAGGGAAAGTATTCGCGGCCGCAGACCCTCGCCCATTTCGCCATTGCCCTCTCCCGCATGCGGGAGAGGGAGGGGCCCGCGCGTAGCGCGGGAGGGTGAGGGGTTGCGGGCAGTGCCGTTCCGTACAGTCATGACAAGTCTCCTTTACCGGACCACGATCGTGCGCGGTGCAATAACCGTGCCTTCGATCGACTGGCTGGAATTGCTGTTGACGACCCGGATGAAGTCGCCCTTCGCCCCGTCGCGGAGGGCGCGGCCTTCCGCTGTGAGGCGCATGGGGCCTTGCTCGAAGACGATCGTCACGGTATCGCCGCGCTCGACGATTTTCGGGGCCTCAAGCTCCATGTCGCGTATCGGCTTGCCGGAGACGACCATGCGGCGGGGGGTCATGCCGACGATCTGCTCCGCGTCCAGATAGTAATCGTGCTGAAGGTCCTTCGCGTAGAGGTCGATCCACTCGATGTCCGACGCGGCGATGACGTCGCCGTTGCGAAGGTTGTCCTTGAGAACCGGAACCTCGACGATCCGGCGCACGGCACCGGTCAGTTGCCGGACGGCGACGGGATTGTCGGCGGAAGGCGCGGCGATCGTCGCCTGGAACCAGTCGCGTTGCGGCGAATAGGTCAGCGCCGTAATCTCGGCGGTGGCGGCTACGTCGTGGGGAAGGACCATCGCGTTGTCCGTCGAGGCGAACTCGATCTCGAAGCGTCCCGACAGGTTTTGTTCCCGGCGCAACTCGTCCTCGACAAGGGCCTGGAGTTCCGCGCTTCCGAGGATCGTGGCGGCGCGGGTCAGAACCACATGGTCGCCGCTGCCCGCCGGACGCCAGGGCAGGTCGAGGGCGATCGCGATCCGCAGCAGGGTGCGGGCGTTCAGGACCATGTCCCGGCCGGGTTGCGGGGCGGGGCCGAGAACCTTGTCGGCCTCCTCCTCGAGGCCGCCGAATATGTCGCCAAGCGTGATATGGTTGCCCGTTACGATCGACGAATTTTTGAGGTAGACCGACGAGGCCAGCGCCGCCTGCCCACCGGCGACGATAAAGGCGACGCCGACCGTCAGGGCGAGGGCGAGAACGAGAAGGCGCAAGCCGGTTTTTATCCCCACAAGAGTGATCCGTGCATAACTCATTGTCTTAACTCCTTACCGCAACTGGTTGACGGTATTCATCATTTCGTCGCTGGTGCTGATGACGTTCGAGTTCATTTCATAAGCGCGCTGCGCGGAAATCAGGTTGGTGATTTCCTCAACGACATTGACGTTCGATTGCTCGAGAATGCCTTGCTGGAGCATGCCGAAATTGTCCGTGCCGGGAACGCCGGTAGTGGCCGTGCCGGAGGCTTCCGTCTCGATAAACATGTTGTCTCCGACGGCTTCAAGACCGGCCGGGTTGACGAAGGACGCCAGATTGATCTGGCCGAGGCTCACGAGATTGGACTGTCCCTGAAGCTTGGCGAAGACTTCGCCGGCGGTGTTGATGTCGATGTCGATCGCATCCTGCGGGACGACGATCGCCGGTTCGATCGGATAGCCTTTGGTGTTGACGACTTCGCCGTCCGCGTTCACCTGAAATACGCCGGAGCGCGTATACGCCGTCTCGCCGGAGGGCAGGGTGATCTGGAAGTATCCGTCGCCGGTAATGGCCATGTCGAACGGGTTCTCCGTGGTCTGGAGCGGGCCCTGTTCGTGGATCCGGTAGACCGAGGCCACCTTGACGCCGAGGCCGAGTTGCAGGCCCGACGGCAGAACCGTGCCCGCATCCGACGAAATCGTGCCGGGGCGGTCGATGTTCTGGTAGATCAGGTCCTGAAAGTCGACGCGCTGGCGCTTGTAGCCGTTGGTCGACATGTTGGCGATATTGTTCGAGATGACGTCCACGTTCATTTGCTGGGCGAGCATCCCGGTTGCGCCGATGTCTAGCGATCTCATGGTTCAGGTCCTCCTTATCGGTTTCCGCCGCTCAGCTTCTGGATGGCTCCGCGCTGGCGGTCGTGTTCGTTTTGAAGCATCCTCTGGATCGACTGGTAGTCGCGGGAAACTTCGATCATCTTCGAAACTTCGAGAATGGCGTTCACATTGGACCCCTCGATGGCGCCCTGCTGGGCGCGCGTCTGCGTGGCGGGCTGGCCGGGATCGGGAGACCAGTACAGATTGTTGCCGCGCGGCTCCAGCATCTGGACGTTTTCGAACTCGACAATCATCAGCTTGCCGATTTCACCGTTCTGCCCGGCAAGAAAACCCGACTCGGAAATTTTTACCTGCCCCGCGTCTTCGGGAATGACAATCGGCGCGCCGCCTTCGTTGACCACGGGATTGCCCGCGGGCGTTACGAGTTCGCGGTTGATGTTCAGCTCGAAATTGCCGGCGCGCGTATACTGGATGCCGTCGGGCGTCTGAACGCCGAAATAGCCGGGACCGGCGAGCGCGACGTCAAGCGGGTTGCCGGTGACGTGCACCGGTCCGGCTTTCGTGACCTGAAACTGCCCGGCGTCGACCACCATGGAAATCGCGTCGTCCGCGCCGCGCGGGTCGGAAAGATATTCCGTGAAGACCATGTTCTGGGCCCGGAAGCCCGGCGTATTCATATTGGCGATGTTGTTCGCGACGACGTCCATATTGGACCGCAACGCCATTTGCCGGGAGAGGCCTATAAATATGGGGTTTTCCATCGCTGTCCGTTCCTTGATCGTTTCCGACGCGGTTTTTGTCCGGACAGTCCTATGCACGCGCCGTGCCAGTTTCGGAGTGGGCGGGGAGAACGGAAACGCCGCCAATGGCTTTCCTGAGTCGGATGAAAGTGCTAGTCTGATTTTTCCCGGATTCTTTTTTCTCCCGCATGCGGATGGCCATGGCTGACGATGATGAAAACAAGAAGGTGAATGCCAGTCTCGACGACGAGGGCGGCGATGGTGGTGACGAGAGCGCGGAATCGAACGGTTCGTCGTTCAACGCGAAGAAGATCGTGCTGTTTGTCGTTCTGCCGCTCTTCATTCTGATCGGGGCTGGGGCGGGTCTTTATTTTTCCGGGACGCTGGACAAGCTCTTCGCGCCGAAGGAAGGCGCGGAACACGAAGTCGCTGCGGACGAAGGCGGTCACGGCAAAAAGGGCGGGCACGGGCTCGGCGTTCCGGGCGCGGCGTTCCTGCCGATGCCCGACATGCTCGTGAACCTCAATACGCCCGACGGTCCGCCGCGCTATTTGCGCCTTCGGGTGCAGCTTGAACTCGAGAAACAGGCCGACGTCGCCGCGGTTGAGGCCGTTATGCCCCGTGTGATCGACCAGTTTCAGACCTATTTACGGGAATTGCGGGTCAAGGACCTGCGCGGATCGGCGGGGATTTACCGGCTTCAGATCGAACTGCTCGAGCGTGTGAACGCGGCGGCCTATCCGGTCGAAGTGAAGGATGTGCTCTTTCAGGAAATCCTGATACAATAGTGATTGTGAAAAATACGGCGGGTTGCAGAAGGCGGGCCGCGGACGGGGAAACGGCACGGACCTTGCTTCCTGACCTCGCGGGGAAACACGCAACCAGACATCCGGCTTGATAAACGCATGAGTGACACCGAAACACCCACAGAAGAACTCGAGTCCATGACCGAGGAAGAAAAGGCCATGATGGCCGAGTGGGAAGCCATGTCCGGCGACGGGGAAGGCGAATCCGTCGATGCCACGCCCGAATTCGATGCGATGATGGAGGACGAGGAGGGCGGTACCCGCATCCTCAATCAGGAGGAAATCGACAGCCTTCTCGGTTTCGATGACGAAGGCGCGACCGGGGAAATGTCGGGCGTTATGGCCCTCATCAACTCGGCGATGGTCAATTACGAGCGTCTGCCGATGCTCGACATCGTTTTCGACCGCCTCGTTCGGCTGATGTCGACCTCCTTGCGCAATCTCACTTCCGACAATGTCGAAGTCAGTCTGGACCAGGTCTCGACCGTGCGCTTCGGCGACTACATGAATTCGATCCCGCTGCCCGCCATGCTCACTGTCTTCAAGGCCGAGGAGTGGGACAATCACGGGCTCCTTGTGACGGACAGCGCGCTGATTTATTCCATCGTCGACGTGCTGCTCGGCGGGCGGAAGGGGACGCCCGCGATTCGCGTCGAGGGTCGCCCCTACACGACGATTGAAACCAAGCTCGTCGAAAAAATGGTTCAGGTGACGATGAGCGACCTGTCCTCGGCCTTCGACCCGCTTTCCCCGGTGAGTTTTTCGCTCGAGCGGATGGAGACGAACCCGCGTTTCGCCACCATTACCCAGTCCGGCAACGCCTGCGTGCTTGCGCGCCTGCGGGTCGATATGGGCGACCGGGGCGGGCGCATTGAAATTCTCATTCCCTACGCAACGCTCGAGCCGATCCGGGAACTTCTCCTTCAGATGTTCATGGGGGAGAAGTTCGGGCGCGACTCGATCTGGGAAAACCACCTGACCAACGAGCTCTACAAAACGGAAGTGCATCTTCAAGCCGTTCTGGGCGAGGTCACCATTCCGCTTTCGAAGATATTGAACTGGAAACCGGGGACGCGCATCATCTTTCCGACGCGTCCGGACGACTGGCTGGAGCTGCGTTGCGGCGACGTGCCGATGTTCCGCGGTCCGGTGGGGCAGAAGCAGGAACATATCGCCGTGCGCATCGAACGCTATATCGAGCCGAACGAGGATGACGACGGATGATCGAATTTCTCGGCCTTGCGCTTGATATCCTGATCGTCGCTCTTCTGGCCGCGACCATCTTTTATTCCATCCGGCTTTCGGCCAACCTGAAGATCTTTCGCGAGAGCCGCGGCCAGATCGCCAACCTTCTCGAGGACCTCTCCAACAACATCGCCCATGCCGAGCAGGCTATCGCGGGTTTGCGGGAGACGGCGCGGGATGGCGGCAAGGAGCTTCAGGACACGATCGACAAGGGGCGTGCGCTCTCGGACGAACTGCAACTGGTGACCGAAGCGGGTGACAATCTCGCAAGGCGGCTTGAGAAGCTCGCCTCACAGAGGGGGCGGAGCGGCGGCGAGCGCTCGTCCGAAAGGGACGAGGAGGAGCACATCTTCGCCGATCCCGGACTCGAGGAAATTTTCCGCAAGCCGGAACGACCGAAGGCAAAGAGCGAGCCCGCACCCTCGCGGCCTGCGCGCGGCGGGGCCGAACCGCTTGGATTTGCGATCCGCGATCCGGACTTCGACTCCGGTGCGGAGCCGGAAGGTATGCCGTTCGACGAATTTCTTGGCGCCGGGCCGGATGAGGATCCGGGGCTGGCGACGCAAGCCGAGCGCGACCTGTATTCGGCGCTTGCCCGAAAGAACAAGGCAGGGAAAAAGCCATGAGGGTTCTCCGGCGTTTGCGTCTGTTGCCGTTGCTGATCCTCGTTGCGTTGTTGTCGTTCGCGGTGCGAATCGGCGACGTGGTGACCGGGGTTTCGGACCTTTCCGGTTCGGCCTTCGCGAAAGGCGGCGAGGAACATGCCGCAGCGCCGCCGCCCGCAGAAGCAGCCACGGTCGCCCCCGTGAGCAAGTCGTCGCCGCCGCCCGAAGCTTCCCGGGCCGCCGCAACCGGGGAAGAGCCGAAGAATTACGAAAAGATCGAGTGGCAGGATGCGACGGACACGGAGACCGAATATTCCGGCGTGTCGATGGAGCTTTTTGAGGACCTTTCCGCGCGTCGCAAGCAACTCGAAGAGAGAGAACGCCAGATTTACGCCCGCGAGGCGCTTCTCAAGGCCGCCGAACAGGAACTCGATCAGAAATTCCGCGAATTGCAGATCCTGCGCGGCGAACTCGAGGCGCTCCTGAAAAAGCAATCCGAAGAGGAAGAGGCGCGCATCCAGAGTCTGGTCAAGATTTACGAGGGGATGAAATCGGGCGACGCCGCCCGGATTTTCAACACGCTCGATATCGACGTTCTTGTGGAGGTCATGGGCCGCATGTCCGAGCGCAAACTCTCCCCGATCCTCGCCGACATGAACCCCGACCGCGCCCGCGCCGTGACGATCATCCTGGCCCAGCAGAAACAGTTGCCGGAATTGCCGAGGTGACGGGTCCCCGGGGTCGTTTGTCGGGGGCTCCACGATCAAGAAACGGTGCGATTGCTCTCATTGCGTTTGCAAACGCTTCGGGACGATCGCTGCTGGCGCTGAGAAAACTCCCGGCGGGAACGGTGATGACGGGCCGGTTGCCTTGCTCTCCGGTTTCCATGCACCCATTGGCCATGCGAATGCCAAGAGCCGTCAGATCGCGCGAAACTTGTGCGGCGGCGAGGATATCGGTCAACGGATGCGACAATGTTTCGACATTCGTGTAGTTGCCATATCCCGCGCACGGCACGTCCCGTACGTCCCAACTTGTGCCATATGCCTCGTTTATTTCACGAATGTCGCGGGTGCGCTGCTCTTTACGCGCGATCAATTGCTCAAGCCAGCCTCCGGCGGAAGCTTCGAGATATTCCTTTATCTCCCGCGCCGCCGCTTTCATGGCTTCGTCGTTTGTTTCCGCGATGATTAAATCTATGTCGGTTCCAAGAGCGTCAGCAGAAGTCTGTGGCTCATCGGGGCGTTTTGGAAGAGTCAGGTCGAGACCAAGCCTATTGGTTATCACGATTGCCTTGATGACGTTGCCAGGGTCAACGATTTGGCGTTCATTGTAGTCGTCCTTAAAATTTTCCAAAGCCATTGTCAGAATCGCGTGATCGTTTGCGAAAGGCAGGTTGCTCCCATACTGCCGGGGTTCGACGTACCGGGAAATCACGTCAAGCGTTGCCGCGTCTCCGCTGGCTGCGGCTGCGGAAAAAGGATCGCCCCAAAAGGGGTCCGTCATAGTTGCCGGGTCATCCATCCGTCCGCCGTTGATGAGCCGGTCAGCGATAGCCGCGCGTCCTTCTTTGAGGGCGGTCAGGAGAGCGGGGGTATCGATCCGGGGTCCGCTGGCTTCAATCAACCGACTAATCGTTCCGTCGGGAAATTTGGAGATGATTGCCTGGGAAATGGCGTTTCCCGGAGGTCGCGCGCCGAGGTCGAGCAGGGCGTTCGTTTCAGCATCAGCATTCTCGTCTTTCAGAGCCTCGACAAGCCGGTTATTCAGGAAGCCCTCGTACGTATCGCGGGGATTGTTGTGGACATGCTCGGCAAACTCCGCGACGAAATCGGGAATGTCCGGTTGTTCTCCGGGCGCTGCCGCAAGGGTGGCCGTGCCGGTTGCCAGTGTCGCTGCTAGAAAGATCGTGCTCGGTTTCATGGTGGATAATATGAAAAATAGATGCGAAATGCAAGTAGAAATGATTCGGAGCCGCTATCAGGGGAAGGGGGTGAGTGGCGCGCGCTTTTGGGAAAGTTCAGGAGCAATGACGACTCTGGGTGCGTACGGCACACCTGCAAATGGCACTGTGTAATAACCCCCGAATTCACTGAGCTCCCGGAAATCCGCCGTCTCCGGGTCGCTTATGGGATTGCCGGAAAAATCGACATTCAGGATTTGCTTGTACTGGCCGCAGGCGCGGTAGCCGAAATCGTGCTTGTACGACCACCGCCCGTCGCCGTCCCGGCGCAGGATCAGGAAGCTGTAGGGCCGGTCTTCGAAATTCCTTCCGAAACGGACCGCCAGTGCGGGGCTGTTGTCCCGTGGCAGGCAAAACCGGTCGACCGGATAGAACCCGTCCGCAAGGAAAAGGCTTTCGAACCCGGACTGGCTGTAAAACCCCGGCAGCAACTCTTCGCTGTCATCCATGATGCCCGGTCTGGCAAGGCGACCGGGCAGGCACATGCCGATCTGCGGCAAATCGAGTCCGTAGGCATAAGATCCGGTCGTTCCCGATATCCGGTGATCCTTCCATGCTTCGGGCGAGTACGATGTTACGGCGGGAGGGATGTAGAGACGAGGGGCACCCGCCATCGCCTGAGTGCGTGAAAAGGCGGATTCCAATGACAGGCCCGAAGAAGAGGACGTTTCCATAGGAATAGAAAATGTCGTGGCTGTAAAATGTCAAGATGAAACAGCCGCGGCACGGAATGCGGGTTAACGAAGCCTCGCTTGTGTTGCTTCGTGCAGGCAAACGGGGACGGAGTAAAACGAGGGAGTTTTACTCCGTCCCCATTTCGACGCGTCCCCATTCGGGCCGTGTTTCCATCACCAAGTCACCAAGGTGCTGGCAATAAGGGGAACTTGGTGCCTTGGTGTCTTGGTGGTTTAAAATACGTTACTGCCCAGCCATCCGCACAAGACACGACGACCTGCCCTCCCTCTCCCAGGGGAGAGGCAACGAGGCTTCGCCTTGCTTTCGGCAAGGCGTTAGCCGCAGTGGTGAGGGGCTTTTCGGCATTGGCGGCGTAAAGTCCCGGCGCCTGAACCCCTCACCCAGCCTTCGCTAACCTCGCTACGCTCGGCAAACGTCGGCAACCCTCTCCCACAAGGGAGAGGGGCGAGTGCCGGGGAGTAAAAGGAAAACAAGGGCGAGAATGCACGTTCGTTCGTGTATTTTTCACCACGAGCCACTGAACCGGCGCAATTTGGAATTGCCGTTCCGCCACCTAAACGGTTTCTCTCCGGCCGATTTCGGATTACGATAGAGTCGAAACGGGTTATCGCCTCGTTAACTTTTTGCCGCCATACTGTATTCTTCAAAATACCCGCCAGGACCGGCGGTTCTCATGGATCAGGAGACCACGCGCAATGAATACCAATATTTCGGTGCTGATCGTCGACGACTACCAGACGATGCTGAGGATCATCAAGAACCTGCTCAAGCAGATCGGTTTTAACAACGTCGACGAGGCGACCGACGGGGCCATGGCTTTTCAGATGATGCAGAAGAAGCAGTACGGTCTGGTGATCTCCGACTGGAACATGGAGCCAATGACGGGCCTGGAACTCCTTCAAAAGGTACGCGCGTCCGGCGGCGAAAACGGAAACGTCCCCTTCATAATGGTGACGGCCGAGAGCAAGACGGAAAACGTCATTGCCGCCAAGAAGGCTGGCGTCAACAACTATATCGTCAAGCCGTTCAACGCGGAAACGCTGAAGTCTAAAATCGCCAGCGTACTCGACTGACCGCGCATCAATTGTATTGCCAGGGATAGGAACACATGAAAGAACCGCAGCAGTTCCGTCGGGAACAAGTCATCACCATCATCAACTCGGTGATCCAGAAGGTCGAAGCGGCAGAGACGGTCTCCAGAGAAACGCTGTACGGCGAACTCCGGGGGCTGCACGATCTGGTCGAGGCGCTTCGTAGCGAACTCGCGACTCGCCCCGGAGAAATTCGCGGCACGCACATTCCGAGCGCGACGGACGAACTTGACGCAATCGTTTCGGCGACGGCCGAGGCTACCGGAACGATCATGGACAGTTGCGAAGCAATCGACGAGTTGACATCCCGGGCCGACGAGGACCTTCATGGCCGTGTCGTTGACCAAATCACGAAAATATATGAAGCCTGCTCGTTCCAGGACATCACAGGGCAGCGCATCACCAAGGTCGTCAACACGCTGAAGATTATTGACGAAAAGGTTGAGAAAATTCTCGACGCGTTTGGTCCGGCGGAGGAGTTCAAGCGCGAAAAACAGGTGAAGGACGAGGGGCCTGCCTCTCTTCTAAACGGCCCGCAGTTGCCGGAGAACGCAATTTCGCAAGAGGATATCGACAGGCTTCTTGCAGAATTTGACTGACGATCAGGCATAGCGACCAGACATGTATTCCTGCAGAAGCGAGTCGCGATGAGACATTACAGGCGGCGCAGAATTGCCAACGCGGACAGCGGCTCGGTGGCGAGCCAGCTCATGGGACTGTCGCTTTTTGTAATGCTGCTGGCGTTTTTCATTGTTCTCAATGCCATTTCAACTTTTCACGAGCAAAAAATGCGTCCGGCGCTCGCCAGCGTCGGCGGAGCGTTCGGCTCCCGTATCGATGGTGAGGATACGCGCCCGTCTGTGACCAAGTCCGATGAAAATTCGATCCACGAGGGCGATACCCTCGACAACCTCGAAGCCCTGTTCAACAGCCATCTGACCGGAATCGAGGTCAAACAGGAGAAGCGTTGGGGCACGATGCATATTCGCGTCCCGGCGGATTCGTTCATGGAGGCGGTCGAGGCTATCAAAGAAAACGCTCTTAAGAATCCGGAGGCGGCCTACGGGGACCAGCCTTTTGTTCCCACGCTCGTTTCACTTATGCAGACGGCCGAGCAGACGCAGCTATACCGGATGGATATGGTTCTGGGCACGCCTGACGATCCCGGCGATATGCAAAACAACGATCCGGGCGGATTGCGGGTTTCCATGGAAAAGCTCGCCGGTTTGGCAGCGCAACTGGAACGGGGAGGGCTCGCCCGGACGCAGGTCAGTATCGGTATGCAGGCGGGGCCGGAAAATACGATGGATTTGTATTTTCGCCCGTATTTGCCCTTCAGCCCGGTCGGAGAAACTGTGCCGGAGCCAAAGCTTACGGAGGATGATGCTCAGGCAACCGGAGAGGGGCCGCAGCCATGACCCCGGCGGATGAAGACCTGGACGACGAAGACGTCGAAGGGGCTGGCAAGCTTCGGCAAGCTACGCCGGGGCGACGTTACGGGCGGAGGATGGGCGACGCCGGTTCGGAGTATCAGGCATCCAACATCTGGATCGTATCCTTTACGGACATCATGGCGCTTATGCTAACTTTTTTCGTGCTTCTGTATTCGATGAGCGCCCCGGAAACCGAAACATGGAAAGAAATGACGGCGGCGCTTCAAAAGGAATTCAACCGTCATATGGGCGCCGCGAACAATCGCGGACCGCAGGATACGATCGACATTTCGCGCATCGACTACAACCGAGCGCTCGACCTCAACTATCTCAGCGCCATCATCGGTAAAATGACCGAAGACAACGAGGCCCTCGGCGCGCTCCGAATGCAGCAGGTTTCCGGTCGCCTTGTCCTCTCCTTGCCGCAAGATCTGGTTTTCGAAGCCGGAAAGGCCGATGTTTCGGAGGCGGGTGCGGATGCCCTTTACGCGCTCGGGGGCAAACTCTCCCGGATCCGAAACCGGATCGAAATTATCGGTCATGCTGACCCGAGAGGTTTTGACGGCGAAGCCGGAGAGTTCAGTTCCAACTGGGACCTGTCTCTCGCGCGATCGCTAAACGCCGCAGCCGCACTGCGCAAGGTGGGCTACAGCCGCCCGTTGACCGTCCGGGGGCTCGGAAGCGCGCTATACGACGACCTGCCCCAGGAACTCTCCGAGGGGGTGCGTATGGATATGGCCCGCCGGGTCGACTTCGTCATCAGCGACGACGACGGGTCTTCGAATACCTTCAACGGACTGGGGATTCACTAGGCCTGTCAGCTTGTCCTTTCGGCTCTCTTGTGGCACGCTTGGCCTAATGGCCAGATGCTTTTTATTTGTTCTCTTTGTCGCGTGCTTCGTGAACGAGTCTGCATGGTCGCAGCAGCTCGTTCGCGTGCGTGCGGGCGAGCATGAGGAGTACTCCCGCGTCGTGTTTGACTGGGATTCTTCGGTTCCGCTGGAGATTACACGGTCGGCGCCGGACACGTTGCGTCTTGTTTTCAGCGAGAGCGCCACTCTCGACCTGTCCGATGCCGCCGCCGTCAGGCTCCGGTCGATCCGGAGCATCGAGCAGATGGGTTCGGGCGACAATCAGACTGTTGTGCAAATTGGCATTGAGGAGAACAGCCGCTTTCGGCAGCTCGCCAGCGGAACAAAACGCGTACTCGACGTCTTTCATGCGGCATCTCCGCCGGGGATCGCACCTCTGGAGACACCGAAAATGGCCGAAGCGGCCTCTTCGGCACCTCCTCCGAAGCCTCATTTTGTTCCGGAGGAGAAACCTCTCCCGGAACCGTCTCCGGTTCCGCAACGGGTTTCGGAACCGGAGCCTGGAGCGATAGAAGACAAGCCGGAATCTCCTTCCGAACCGGCTGTTACTATTCCGCAGAACAGCACCGGGTCGCCCCTCGCCGTCGATCCTCTCACGCAAACAGTTAAGGACGTTACCAAGGCGCTCGGCATTGAAAGCGCGCCGGACGCTGTTCCGCCGGAACTTCCGCCCTCGGTGCGGGAAACGGGCGAGCCGTCGACGGAACCCCTTTCGCCCGGCGCGGAGGCGGTTGCGCCGGACACCGCAGTGGAAAATAACGATATTTCCCGACCGCATGTCATCAATGTGGCATTGACAAATGCCGTCGGGCTCGCGGCCTTTGAGCGCGACGGGTATCTCTGGATTGTCGTGGATAGCTCCGACGTCAGTGTCACACCTCAGGTCGCCGGCCCACAAAAAGATCGCATTCCGCCTTTTGATCGTTTCGATCTGCAGGGCGGGACGGCATTCCGGACCAGGATTCCGGACAATATGAACCTTTATGGCGAGGGCGGGGGGATGGTCTGGCGGCTCGTGGTTACGCCAGTTCAGAAGGAACTCAAGGCCACCGAACCCCAGCGTCGTTTGAAAGCAGGGAGCAGGGCGATTCGCAACGGTTCGCTTTTCTGGATGCTTCCGAGCGCTACCCGCGTTCTGACGGTACCGGATCCGGCGACCGGGACCGACATACAGGTTGCGACGGTGCGTCTGGCGGATGAGTTTGGCGGTCAGGCGCGCGATTTTGTCGATCTTGAGGCGCTGCATTCGCCGATCGGCCTTGCTATCCGGGCGAAAACCGACGATGTGGCGCTTTCAATCGAGCGTCCCGGGGCGCTTGTGAGCCACCCGAAGGGGCTTGCACTTCTGGGGGCCGGGGACGTGGCCTCCCGCAAGGCGAAGGACGAAGATGCGCGTAAAAAGCATAAGCCACTCTCGACGGAGGAGCGCCGGACCGGAAGTCGCCGCATCTTCAACTTCGAGCGCTGGCAGATGGGCGGACGCTCCCGGCTCGACGAAAACCAGCGAGTCATAATGGCAGGCCTTTCGGACAAGGATCCGACCGGCCTTGTCGAGGATCTTGTTACCCTGGCCAAGCTTAATCTCGCCAATGGCTGGGGCGCCGAGGCGATAGGGTTTCTCGAACTTGCGGGATCGAAACTGCCCGCTCTGGAGGGTAGCCCTGAGTTTCAGGCTCTGCGCGGCGTCGCATATGCGCTCACCGGAAAATACGAGGACGCGTTCGACGACCTCTCGAATCAGGCGCTTGATGGTAACGAGGAAATTCGAACCTGGCGGACCTATACGCTGTCCGGCCTCGAAGACTGGCAGCAGGCCGAGGAGATGCGTCCGCGCGCAACGGACATTATCGAGAGCTACCCGCCGATCGTGCGGGTTCCTGTGGCGCTGCAGCTTGCCGAGGTCGCTCTTCGGGCCGGGAAGGTCGAAGACGGCGCCGCGCTGCTGGCCATCGCCGAACGGGATTCCTCGGAGTGGGACCGGTACGAAAGAAATACCTGGTCCTACCTGTCCGGTGAATCGCGGCGACAGAAGGGGCAAGCGGACGAAGCTCAGGCTCTCTGGGCGGACCTGGAAAAAGGATTCGATGAATTTTATCGCGCGAAAGCCGGACTGGCCCTGACGGAGTTCCTGCTTGCCGGAGAAGACGTTGGGCCGGAGGAGGCAATCGACCGGTTGGAGCGGCTGCGGTACATTTGGCGGGGTGACGAGCTTGAAACGCGCATCAACTTTCGCCTTGGCCGGGTCTATCTTGACAATGGCGAGTTCATCAAGGGACTGACCATTTTGCGGGACGCCGCTTCTCTGGAACCGGATACCCGCCTCGGGCGGGAAATTGCCGAGAACATGACTGCGACTTTTGACGATCTGCTGATGGGTGAGGGTTCCACAAAGCTGACACCTCTCGACGCAGTGACGCTCTACGAACAGTTCCCCGAGCTGACACCGGGAGGTGTGGAAGGCGACCGGCTTGTCGAACGGCTTGCCGAGAATATGGTCGAAGCCGATCTTCTCGAACGCGCGGAGAAGCTGCTCCGCCACCAGATAGACCACAGGCTTTCCGGGTCGGAAGCGGCAAGGGTCGGGATTCGCCTCGCGGCGATTCATCTTATTAATAAAAAGCCCTCCGATGCGCTGGCGACACTGGACGAGGCACAGGAGATTCTGGGGGATGCCCCCGGGCTCGATACCGTGCGCAAATACCGGGAGATACGGCTTCTGCGGGCCCGGGCCCTGTCGCAAATGGACCGGCCGGTCGAGGCGCTCGACATTCTCGCCGACATGGAGGTCGACGAAGACGTCAACCGTTTGCGCGCGGATATCGCCTGGCGGTCCGGGGAATGGGACGAGGCGGCCGAGGCGCTGGAGCAGATGCTCGCTGATGCGGGAACGAATCCGGCGCGCCGTCTGAGTGAGCATCAGGCGGAACTCGTTCTGAACCGCGCCGTGGCGCTCAACCTTGCGGACAACCGCCTGGCGCTCAGCCAACTTCGCGAGCGCTTCGAGCCGTCGATGAAAGGCACGTCCCGTGCCCGGATCTTCGAGGTTCTGACCCGCCCGCGCCAGACGTCGGTTCTCGCCGACCGCGAGACGCTGATGAGCGTCGTGGCGGAAGTTGACATGTTCCGGGAATTCCTCGACACCTACCGCGAAAAAGCGGCGATGCCATAACTCATAAAATCGGGGACGGAGTAAAACTACCCTGTTTTACTCCGTCCCCGATTTCGGAAAATCACTATCCGGGCGCCGGAAGGCTGCCGTCGAAACTGCGCACCAGCGACCCGGCGACGAGATACCAGCCGTCGACCAGAACGAAGAATATGATCTTGAAGGGCAGGGAGATCATGACGGGGGGCAGCATCATCATGCCCATCGACATCAGGATCGAGGCCGTGACCATGTCGATGATCAGGAACGGCAGGAACAGCATGAAGCCGATCTCGAAGGCGCGCCTTAACTCCGAAATCATGAAGGAGGGAATCACAACGTGAATGGGGATCGCCATCGGCTCCTCGAACGGGCCGGTTTCGCTCAGATCGATGAAGAGCTGAAGATCCTTCTCGCGGACATGGTTCAGCATGAAGATTTTGAATGGCTCGACGGAACGCTCGAAGGCGGTCATTTCGTCGATTTCTTCGTTGATGAGCGGCTGCACGCCCGATTGCCACGCCGCGTTCAAGGTCGGGGCCATGATGAAAAAGGTCAGGAACAGGGCGAGCGAGATCATCACCGTGTTCGGCGGTGTCTGCTGAATGCCGATGGCCGTTCGCAGGAACGAGAGCACGACGACGATCCGCGTGAACGACGTCATCATGATGAGGATCGAGGGCGCAAGGCTCAGGACGGTGAGAATCGCCAGCAACTGGATGATCCGCCCGGTGAACGTGCCGTTTTCCTCCTCGCCGAGGTCGAGGGTCAGCGTCTGGGCGAGCGCGGGCTCGGCGGCGAGGAGCGCCAGGATGATGACGGTCAGGACGACGGCCGTTCCGTAAGGTTTCATCGAAAGGCGCACGATCGTTTCTACTCCCCGGCGGTTCCGGTCTCCGGTTTCGGAGCCTCGATATTCGTCTCGACAACAGTTTCGCCGTTCGGGCCGAGAATGACAAGATGCTGGCGCTCGTCCCTCTGGATAAGTACGGCGCGACGACGGGAGTCGAGCGGGAGGACCTCGGCGATTTTGAGGTGTTTGCGCGCCTGTACGTTCGCGGCGACGCCGCCGAGTCCGAGCTTCTTCATGAAGAAAGCGAGAAGGCCCATCAGCGAGAGAACGAAAAGAAGGGCGGCGGCAAATCGGAGATATTCAATCGTCTCGGGCGAGTCCATGAATTATTCGCCTTGCCCGTCCTTTTCGCGCTGCGCATTGTCCTGAAAGGTTTTCAGCGACCGCGCGAGGTCCTCGAGAGAGGAAATCATGTCCGACATTTTTGAAGAAACCTGCTGCGCGACTTCAGGCGGCGCGGCTTCGACGTCGTCGCAGAGCTGCGCGACGTCCTTGTCGAGGTCACCAAGATTGGCGAGCGTCCCCGAATCGACCTGGTCGCGGGCCTGATTGACGAAGTCGATCATGTTCGCAAGGCGGGTTTCCAGTTCTTCTACGGTATTGGTCATCACTCTTCCTGTTTCTGGTTCGGTTCATCCTGCTCGTTCTTCAGGACAACGTCAAAGGGATTTGGCTTTCCGTTGGCCCGATAGACATACTGAAGGATCTCGGCTACAGCCATAAAGGCCTCGGAAGGTATCGGGCTGTCCAGTTCGATGGTCGCCAGCATTTCCGCAAGCGCACTATCCTCCCGGACCTTTATATCATTATCGAACGCAATTCTTAATATTTGCTCGGCGAGAGCTCCGCGTCCGGCTGCGGCGATGGTGGGCAGATGTTGCCGACCAGCGGAATCCTTGATGGCCACAGCCGTGGTACGTTCCCTGTTGCGCTTTACATTCAGGGGTATAAGGCGGTCCTTTGCCTCGA
This sequence comes from Alphaproteobacteria bacterium, assembly GCA_009929775.1. Taxonomy (GTDB): domain Bacteria; phylum Pseudomonadota; class Alphaproteobacteria; order Micavibrionales; family Micavibrionaceae; genus RZZS01. The sequence goes on along the minus strand of RZZS01000041.1, from coordinate 8,249 downwards.
TATCTTCGCCATCGTCGGTTCTGTCCACCATTGGCACGCTTCCTGCAACTGGAAATAGGAATTTTGCACGTCGAAGGTCAGGAACCATGACAACACAAAATATCGGAATACTCAAAGCGCTTACTGCGAAGATGGACTACCTGGACCAGCGCCAGCGTGTAATTTCGCAGAACATCGCCAACGCGGACACACCCGATTATAAGCCTAACGACCTGAAGCCGGTCGATTTCAGCAGTCTCCTGAAGACGGAAACCGGCAGGATTGTCGTCCGCCCGCAAGCAACCCATCCGGACCATATGCCGCCGCCCGGTGAAGTTCGTCCGCCGAAGAACGGCCCGCAGGATGGAACCTACGAGGTCGCCCCGGCCGGTAACGCGGTTGTGCTCGAAGAGCAGTTGATCGCCTCCAACCAGACGGTAATGGACTACAACCTGATGACCAATCTTTACCAGAAGAACGTCGCCATGTTCCGCACGGTGATCGGACGGTAACGGGAGAGGGAGCGATCAATGTCGGAACTGTATGACACACTGGCGATTTCCGCGATGGGGATGAAGGCGCAGGGCGCGCGCATCCGGGTGATTTCGGAAAACCTTGCCAATTCGGACACGGCGGCGACAAGCCCCGAAGGCAAGCCGTATCAGCGACAGATTATTACTTTTAAGAACACTTTGGACCGCGAACTTGGCCTCGATATCGTAAAGGTTGACCAGATCAAGCCTGATACGTCGAGTGACTTTAAAATGAAGTTCATGCCAGATCATCCAGGTGCCGACAAGAACGGCTATGTCAAAATGCCGAACGTTAACACGTTGATCGAAGTCATGGATATGCGCGAGGCCCAGCGTACTTACGAGGCAAATCTCGGGATGATCGAGCAGGCGCGCGGCATGCTGATGCGCACGATTGACTTGCTCCGCGGTTAGGGCGACCGGTAGAATAACTTTCGAAGGAGAACGTAATGCCCGTTGACAAGATTGCCGACCCGGTCGCCGCCGCCAAGGCCTATGGTAATATGACGAATGCGGCGAAGAAGCCCGGTATCGGTGCCGACGCCCCGTCCTTTGGCGAGTTGATCCGCAACTCGGCAAAATCTGCCATCCAGTCCCTTCGAGGCGGTGAGAAGGCGCAGGCACAAGCCGTCACAGGCAAGGCCACCCTGACCGACGTCGTCGAAGCGGTCACCGCCGCCGAAATGACCCTGCAATCCGTCGTCGCCATCCGCGACCGGATGATCGGCGCCTATCAGGAAATCATGCGGATGCCGATTTAGGGTTTTGTAATCGTCAGTCGTACTGCAGGGCCTGAAGCGCCGGGCTTTGGCTTTCGCAAAGCCTGTCGGCGTATCGGTGCCCCAATCTTGAAGCCTGTGCGCATTTGGCAGCGGACTCGTTGTTGCGTATTTCGTCGCTCGCGAGGCTCCATTCGTTCGCGCACCAGCCGTTCGAGAGAACTGACGGTTGTCCATGTCGCTTTTTCTTGATTTCTCCGGCGCAATATCTCCAGAACGAGATCATTGTGTCTTCATCCGGCAATTCCCGATCTGTCGGCCAGGCATCTTCCAATGCGTTTTTCGCGGGCTGGAAAAAGCGATCCTGAAGTTGCGCAAAGCTGACTTCTTGCCATTCCCTCTTCAGGTCGGGCAACTTTGCCCGAACGGTGGCTTCCTCACCCGCACGGATCTGTCGGACAGAGCCACGGTCCAAAACGAGCGGAATTTTTTGTTGGGATTCGAGATTATCGGATGGAATCCGCGCATACCCGCAGTTTTGCGGGGTCGCGTCCCAGAAGAAGCAATTCTCTTCTGCCAGTTTGTGCCGAAGCAGGTTCAGTTCGTCATTTTTTACGCATACGCCTTCGATCCCCGGCAGTATTTCCAGCACGGCGCTGGATCCCAGCGGAATAGAGCGTAGTGGTTTCAGGACATGGTCGTTTTCCGGAAAATCCGGCCTGGACGATACTCTTAGTACGATGCCGAAGTCATTGAGGAATGCAAGAGCACCTTCCTCGTCCGCTATGCATTCACCGGACTCGGGCATAACAAGGCCGCACGCAAAAAATATAGAATCGGCAATTATTGCCTCATTGCTTCCGAAGCGCTGCTCAATATATTCGTAGAATCCCTTCTTTGTGAAAGAAAAACCGTTATCTTCAGAAGAGCCCATACTACACCGCCAGCTTCGCGTTACGCCTATTGCTATACATAATACATCAGGAGCGTGTGAATTGCCAGATTATCGCAACAGCACGGGCGGAGTCAGCAGGCCGACCATGATCATTTCCGCCGAGCGGTATACACTAACCGGCCTTTAGTGTTACTGTTGTACCTCCACTGACTAAGGGAAACCGCCAGCTGCCATGAACGAATCCGAAATCATCGACCTCGTCCGTCAGGCGATCCTTGTGACCTTGCAGGTCGGGGCGCCGGTGATGTTGATCGGGCTGGTGGTGGGCGTGTCGATTGCCCTCTTGCAGGCGCTTACGCAGGTTCAGGAAATCACGCTCGTGTTCGTGCCGAAGATTATCGCGATTTTCCTCTCGCTATTCTTTTTCTTCCCGACGATGGCGGCGATTTTGATGGGGTTCATGCAGATGCTCGCCGATCGTATCGTCGCGGGCGGCGGCGGATAGGGGCGCAAGGTCCGAAATGAACCTCGAAGACTTCCTCGCAACCGGTGTCTTTGCCTTCATGCTGACCTTTGTCCGGATCGGAACGGCGGCGACGATCATGCCGGGGATCGGCGATTCGTTCACGCCCGCAAATATCCGGCTGTTCATGGCGCTGGGCCTGACGGCGGTGATTTTTCCGATGACCTTTCCGATGCTGCCCCAGCCGCTGCCCGGCCCCTCGCTTCTTGCCGCTCTTCTGGCAATGGAATTCGTTGTCGGGTTGTTGATCGGCACGGTGGCCCGGATTTTCATGGCGGCGCTCGATACCGCGGGGATGGTGATCTCGATGACGTCGGGCCTTGGCAACGCGCAGCTCTTCAATCCGGCCTCGGCGACTCAGGGCTCGCTTATCGGCGCATTCCTGTCCGTGACCGGAACGGTTATCGTCTTCGCCACGAATACGCATCATCTCCTGTTTTACGGGCTCGTCGGAAGTTACGAGATGTTCCCGGTCGGTGCCGTCCCCGATTCGGGTGGCATGGCGGAGATGATCGCAAAGTCGGTTTCGGCTTCCTTCGCGATTGGTGTACAACTCGCGGCCCCGTTTCTCGTGTTGTCGATGCTGATCTATATCGGCATGGGCGTGCTCTCCCGTCTGATGCCGGCGGTGCAGGTCTTCCTGCTTGCCCTGCCGCTACAGATCATGCTGTCGTTTGTGACGATGGGGCTCGTGGTATCGGCGCTGTTCCTTTACTGGCTCCACCGGTTCGAGGACGGCATGACCTTCTTCCTCCGGGCTGCCGGAGGATAGGGGATGAGCGACGAATCCGACGATGCCGAAAAAACCGAAGAGCCGACTCCCAAGAAACTTGAGGAAAGCCGCAAGAAAGGGCAGGTCGCCCTCAGTCGCGAACTGAACAACTGGCTGATGCTCCTGACCGGAACGTTGGTTGTACTTATTATCGGCCCCGGTGTTCTGCGCCGTCTCAAGGAGCATATGGCGATCTATATCGAGCATGCAGCCCAGCTTCCGGGTGCTCCGGGCGGGCTCTCGCAGGTTCTGGGTGAATCGTTTGTCGATATTCTGGTCATTTTCTTTCTGCCGCTTGCGATTTTTATGCTGGTTGCTTTTCTCGGGCCCTTCCTGCAGATCGGTCCGCTGTTCTCGGCGGAAACCGTGAAGCCGGACATTTCCAAAATCTCGCCCATCAAGGGGTTCAAGCGCCTTTTTTCAACGCGTTCGCTGGTCGAATTCGTCAAAGGCATTTTCAAGATCGCCGTTATCGGCGCGGTCGGGGTTGTTGTTCTGATGCCTTTCTATGGCGCAGTCGAGCACCTCGTTGGCATGCATATGGCGCAGGTTCTCTACGAGCTGAAGATGCTGGTCGCGCGCCTGATGACAGGGGTTCTGGTGGTTTTGCTGCTCATCGCCATCGCCGATGTGCTCTATCAGCGCTACGAGCATTACAAGAAAATGCGCATGAGCAAGCAGGAACTCAAGGACGAGTACAAGCAGTCCGAAGGGGACCCGCATGTCAAGGCAAGGCTTCGCCAGTTGCGGCGCGAGCGGGCTCGCGCCCGTATGATGCAGGCCGTGCCGGAGGCCGACGTCGTCATCACGAACCCGACCCACTTCGCCGTCGCTCTCAAATACAAGCCGCAGGAAATGAATGCGCCGGTTTGTGTCGCCAAGGGGCAGGATCTTATCGCCCAGAAAATCCGGGAAATCGCGAAGGAGCACAAAATCGAGATTGTTGAAAACCCGCCTCTGGCCCGCTCCCTCCACAAAATGGTCGAAATCGATCAGGAAATCCCGGGAGACCTCTATCAGGCCGTCGCCGAAGTTATTTCCTACGTCTTCAGGAAGCAGGGAAAATTGTAGGCGAAGGGCGCTGGAACAGCATGAACGCGCTTTCGTTGGGGCTCGAACGAAACCACAATTCAGGAGCAACCTCATGACAATGTCAGCAACGGACCTCAGCCATAAGCTCAAGGGAATGAATTTTCCAGCGGGCAAGAACGATCTTCTCGAGAAGGCCCGCGACAATGGTGCCGACGACGAGGTGATTAACGGCATTCTGGGCATACCCGACCGCGAATACAACTCGATGGCGGATGTCGAGCATGGGCTTCATCAGACGGAATAGCAGAATGCCTTTTTCCTGAAACCGGCTCCTGAAGGCGGGAGCCGGTTACCGGGCGGAGGAAATGCGACTTTCCTGGCCACTCCAGCATTGGTGCGCTGCGTTAAAATCCGCTAATATTCGGGAATGACGACCGACCATACGGAATTTATCGCCCGGCACCACAAGATCGGCGCACCGCTTCCAGCCGAGGATGACGGAAAGAAGTGCTCGAATCGCCCGTTCGCGCTTACGCTCTTTGCCGTTTACATGGCGGTTGCCATCGCTCTCGCGGTTATCTTCGATATCAGCGAAGTCATCATGCTGGGTCTCGCGCTGGTTTTTCTTGCGGCCACCGGGCTCGGGTTTTCCTTTCAGCGGTCGCTTTCCCGAAGCGCGAAGCGGGAGAGAGACTTTGATATCCTGAATCAGGTTTTGCAGGGAAGCCGCGGCGCACGCCTGATCACGGACAGCGCCGACAACACGATTTACACGAACGAGCGCTTCCGGGCCCTGTGCGCGGAAATCGGCGAGCCGTCGCTTCAGACCCTGTCCGATTTGTTTCAATACAACGAAGAGACCATGTCTCACTTCCGGATGCTGGCCGATCAGGCGCACCGGGGTTTGACCGATACGCTTGAACTCTGCTCGGCTCGCGACGAGAGGGAGCGCTGGTTTGCCGTGACCGCTCAGCCGGTGGCCGGATGGGCGGGCTACGTGCACTGGCGTATCGACGACGTCACCGAGCAGCGTTTTGTCGACCGCTCGATCCGGGAGGAGCGCGAGAAACTCATCGATTTTACCGACAACGCGCCGGTCGGCTTCTTTTCCGTCGGAGAAGACGGGCGCTTCGTCTTTGTCAACGCGACGTTTGCCCGCTGGCTGGGAGAGGATATCGACACCCTGCTGAGCAAGGGGCGGCTGCATACCTATCTGGTAGAGCCGCCGCCCTCCGGGGCGCGGCCCTACGATCTCACCGGCAGGGGGAGCGCGAAGCAGGTCGTCGAAGTCAAAATGAAAGGGCCGGGCGGCAAGACTTTTCTGGCCTCGGTGAACCAGACTGTGGTTCATGAGCCTGATGGGAGGGTGCGGACGCGAGCCGTCGTTCACGACCTTACCGCCGAGCGAGCCATGCGCCTCGCGCTGCAGGCTTCGGAGGACCGGTTCCAGAGGTTTTTCGAGGAAGCGCCGCTCGGAATTGCGTTGCTTGACTCGGAAGGGACTCTGACTGACTGCAACCATGCCCTTGCCGTCATGCTCGGGTTTGCAGCGGAAGAGCTGGAGAGCCGTACGTTCCCCGAGATACTGCAGGACGAGGATTCAGAAAAGGCCCTGTCCGCTATTAGCCGTATTGAGCAGGGCCAGCAAATAGCCCCGCTGGAAGTTTCGCTCAAAGGGCAGGGAGAGCGCGTTGTTGTCGTTCAGTTGCATGCCCGAAAGTTCAAAGGAAGCAATAACATTGTCCTTCACTTTATTGATTTAACACAACAAAAAACGCTTGAGGCTCAGTTCGTCCAGTCGCAGAAAATGCAGGCGATCGGTCAACTCGCTGGCGGGGTGGCGCATGATTTCAACAATCTTCTGACGGCGATGATGGGGTTCTGCGATTTGCTCCTGCTGCGCCACAAGCCGGGCGATCCTTCATTTTCGGATATCATGCAGATCAAGCAGAACGCAAACCGGGCGGCCAATCTCGTTCGCCAGTTGCTTGCCTTTTCTCGCCAGCAGACCTTGCGTCCGCGCGTGCAGGATATCACCGATATCCTCACTGAAATATCCCATCTTCTGCGCCGTTTGATCGGCGCGAATATCGAGCTCGATCTCATGCACGGTCAGGATCTCGGTCTTGTCAAGGTTGACGAAGGACAGATGGAGCAGGTTCTCATCAACCTCGCTGTCAACGCGCGGGACGCCATGCAGAGTGGCGGGCGGCTTGCGATTACGACGCACCGTTTCGAGAACGAAGAAGCCGTCGAGTGCGGCAGCGACGAGATGCCGCCGGGCGAGTGGGTGCAGATTCAAGTTGGCGATACCGGTTGCGGCATTCCACCGGAAATCATCTCGCGCATTTTCGAGCCGTTTTTCACCACCAAGGAGGTCGGGGCGGGAACGGGGCTCGGTCTTGCGACCGTGTACGGGATCGTTCGCCAGACAGGCGGCTATCTGAAGGTCGACAGCGAGGTCGGGAAGGGCACGACCTTCTCGATTTTCCTGCCCGCCCTTTCCGAAAGCGAGGCGGTGCTTGACCATGGTTCGCGCGACGATCCCGAGGACGAGCAGGGCTCGGACCTCACCGGTACCGAGCGGATTCTCCTCGTCGAGGACGAAGACGCCGTCAGGACGTTCAGTTCCCGCGCGCTCGTCAACAAAGGGTATGAAGTCCTGACCGCCGATAGCGGCGAATCGGCGCTTGAGGTCATGGCCTCGCTAGAGAACGCCAAAATCGATCTTCTGGTAACGGACGTGATGATGCCCAATATGGACGGGCCGACGCTGGCGCAGCGCATGCGGCAGGATAACCCGAATCTTCGGATCATCTTCATTTCCGGCTACACCGAAGACCGCCTCAAGGACCACATGGGCGAGGGGATATCCTTCCTGCCCAAGCCGTTCACGCTGAAGCAGCTGGCGGCAAAGGTTAAAGAGGCCCTGGATCGGTAGAGGGCGCGCCCGCGCGCGAGGCCATTTGCGTCGGCCTTTTGCCGACGATGTCCGCGCCGCCGGGGAGCGGGGCCGTTCCGAAATATTTTTTCAGAACGGCCAGCGATTCTCCGGCGGTCAGTACGCGGCCGTTCTTCTTGAACGTGGTATGATTGTCGTCAATCTTGTGCTGGGCGAGAAATTTCGAAACGGGCGTATCCGGTTTCGTTGCGGCTGTCTCGAGCAGTTTCGCGCCGTCCTTCCAACCAAGAATATGCGTGGCGTAAGTATCGGCCCAGGTGGGGAGGCGCGAGGCGGCAACGGTGGGGGCTGCGTCCCAGGCGAGCCTGAGATGGAACCGGCTCAACAGGATGGAAGCGACGCCCGAAATGTAGGGGTCGGAGCGGCGCTCAAGGATTCTGGAGAGGCTGAAACCGGGTTTGACGCGGTAGCCGATGATAATGGGGATGTCCTCTCCGGATCCTTTTTTCTTCCGTTCCGCGGCCCGTCTGCGCGACGCGTTTTCGTCGAATGTTTCGATTCCGCGTGCCAGCAACGGAAAAGGCTCCGGGAATTCTGAGAGAAGTTTCCGGTTTTTATAAATCTGCTCGAGAAACGCCCCTTCGCTAAGTTGGAGAATTCCGTACACCGACGGGTTGGCGTCGTTGCGCGCCTTCGGGTCGAATGTGCTTTCCCGCGCGGCTTTGAGCAGGAGGAGCGGAAGGGGGAAGTCCATGTCCCCGGCGGCTTGTTTCAAAGCGTCAAAGACATTTTCGGTACGGGGCTATGCAGTTAAACGCCTACCCACAAGATGTAGTATTCAACGTATCCGCTGGAACCGGGCCGATTTGTAAAGCCTGTTCGATCAGTCGATAG
>RZZS01000040.1 GCA_009929775.1 Alphaproteobacteria bacterium | reverse complement strand
GGCATTTCGATAATCTCCTTGTTTAGACCACAAAAAGATTATCCGCTCGCCTGACCCGCTACCACCCCCCAATCGGGCACTTCACTGTTGAAAGGGCGAAGCGAATACGCGGGAAAAAGGGGATTTTTCCTGTGCTTTTCCGAAAGGCCTGTGCTATAAAAAATCGAGCATAAAACCAAGGAAAACTGCGGCCTTGAGGGCCTTTCATACGCATCGAAAGAAATCATGAACGAGACTGCTGAAAACGCGCGGCCCGAAGAGGGCGGCAATAATGAATACGGCGCGGAATCCATTAAGGTTCTGCGCGGGCTGGAGGCCGTTCGCAAGCGACCGGGGATGTATATCGGCGATACGGACGACGGCACGGGCTTGCACCACATGGTCTATGAAGTCGTCGACAACGCGATCGACGAGACGCTTGCCGGGCATTGCGACCGGATCGATGTAGTGTTGAATGCAGACGGGTCGGTCACGGTGCGTGACAACGGGCGAGGCATTCCCGTCGATATACACAAGGAAGAGGGCGTTTCGGCCGCCGAAGTCATCATGACCCAGCTCCACGCGGGCGGGAAGTTCGACCAGAATTCCTACAAGGTTTCGGGTGGTCTGCACGGCGTGGGCGTGTCCGTCGTGAACGCGCTCTCGGACCGGCTGGAGCTGCGCATCTGGCGGAACGGCAAGGAATGGTTCATGCGCTTTCGCAACGGCGTCGCGGAAGCTCCGCTCGCCGAAATAGGGGATGCGCCGGGCAGGAAGGGTACGGAAGTTACGTTCCTGCCGTCTCCCGCAACGTTTACTATGACCGACTTCGATTTCAACACGCTCGAAGGCCGTCTGCGCGAACTTGCGTTTCTGAACTCCGGTGTGAATATTTTCGTTTCCGACAATCGCGACGAGGACCCGGAAAAGCATGAGGCCGTCCAGCTTCATTACGAAGGAGGCATTCAGAGCTTCGTGCAATGGCTCGACCGTTCGAAGAAGTCGCTTCTGAAGGAGCCCGTCGCCATTCGTCACGAGGAAGGCGATACGGGAATCGTCGTCGAGGCAGCGCTGGAGTGGACGGATTCCTACCACGAAACCATGCTATGTTTTACAAACAATATTCCGCAGCGGGATGGTGGCACGCACCTGGCCGGTTTTCGCGGGGCGCTGACGCGAATTATTACGAAATACGCTGAGGAACACGGAATCCTGAAGCGCGAAAAGGTCAAGTTGACCGGGGAAGACATGCGGGAAGGTTTGTCTTGTGTGCTGTCGATCAAGCTTCCCGATCCAAAATTTTCTTCGCAAACCAAAGACAAGCTGGTCTCAAGCGAAGTGCGACCGGTTGTTGAGGGTTCTGTCGCTGAACAGCTGGGCTACTGGCTGGAAGAAAATCCTTCCGAAGCGAAAACCATTGTCGGCAAGATCTGCGAGGCGGCGAGCGCTCGCGAAGCTGCGCGCAAGGCCCGCGATCTGACACGCCGCAAGGGCGTTCTGGATATTTCGAACCTGCCCGGCAAGCTGGCTGACTGCCAAAGTAAGGATCCGGCGGCGTCCGAATTGTTTATCGTGGAGGGTGACTCGGCTGGCGGTAGCGCCAAACAGGCGCGCGACCGTCATTTTCAGGCCATTCTCCCGTTGCGCGGTAAAATTCTGAACGTTGAGCGCGCGCGCTTCGACCGTATGCTGGGGAGCCAGGAAATTGGCACGCTGATAACCGCGATGGGTACCGGTATCGGCCCCGAAGAGTTCAATATTGACAAAATCCGCTATCACAAGATCGTCATCATGACCGACGCCGATGTCGACGGCGCGCACATTCGTACCCTGTTGCTGACGTTTTTTTTCCGGCATATGCCAGAGTTGATCGAGCGCGGTTACCTATATATCGCCCAGCCGCCGCTCTTTAAGGTAAAGCGTGGTAGCGCGAGCGAAGTATATCTAAAGGAGGAGCGCGATCTCGAAGATTACCTGATTGACTCGGCGCTCTCGGATGTCTCTTTGGTTGGCGCGTCATGGAACGTGCGAGCCGGGAACGACCTGCGCGATCTTCTCAGGCGCGCGCGCGGCGTGCGCAATTCGATCCTCTCGCTCGCCCAGCGGGCCGGAAACCGCCGGATCGTAGAGCAGGCCACGATTGCGGGGGCAATGGACGAGAATATCTTTGGCGATGAGGCGCTTGGAAATCGATATGCAGCAGCCACGGCAGAGCGTTTAAACGCGCGCGAAAAGGAACGGGAGAGGGGCTGGGCCGGTGCTTTTTCGATGGGAAGCGGTTACGTCTTCAAGCGCACGCTGCGCGGCGTGACTGAAACGCACCGTCTTGCCGTCGATCACGTCAAGAGCGCCGACGCGCGCCGTCTGCACGGGGCGATGGAGTGGCTAAAGGATGCCTTCGAAAGTCAGGCCGAATTGAAAGTGGGTGAAAGGTCTCTTGCCAAAGTCAACGGGCCGCTCAGTTTGTATGAGTCGGTGCTCGAATATGGTCGCAAGGGCCTGTCGATCTCCCGCTATAAGGGCCTTGGTGAAATGAACCCCGAGCAGCTCTGGGAAACGACGCTCGACCCGAATGCGCGCACGCTCTTGCAGGTAAGCGTCGAGGATGCGGCCAAGGCCGACGACATCTTCTCCACCCTGATGGGCGACGTCGTCGAACCAAGGCGCGAGTTTATCCAGGACAATGCGCTTAAGGTCAGCAATCTGGACGTCTAGGGATGAATCCTCGCCTCGCCGCTCGTGCCCTGATCGTTCGGGACGACAAGCTTCTGCTCGTCAATGCCACACCGGAAAAGGGCGACGGGAAATGGTGCACCCCGGGCGGCGGAACAAAGCGTGATGAATGCCTTCCCGATGGCCTGGGGCGCGAAGTTTTCGAAGAAACAGGGCTTGAGCTCGATGTCGGCGACATTGCGTTTGTAAGCGAGTTTTTCGATCCCCCGACGGGTTTTTATCAGGTTGATATCTTCTTTCATTGTGTGCCGAGATCGTGCGACCTGCCGGAAAACTGGCGGGATACCGCCAGCGTTGTCGAAAGGCGCGGATTTTTCACGCTTGCTGAGCTGCGCGGCATGATGGTCTTCCCGGACTGCCTTAAGTCCGGTTTCTGGTTGACGGACGGGCCATCATCGCCTGTATATAAGGGGTTTGAACTGAAGAAGTAACCCGAAGCCGGAAGATCGCCCTATGACATCTCTCGCCAGCAAACTCACAGTGATCGTTTCCGCCGCCTTTGAAGAGGCGGGCTTGCCTGCCGACCTCGGGCTTGTGCGCGTGTCCGACCGTCCGGATCTTGCGCAGTTCCAGTGCAACGGCGCGATGGCCGCCGCCAAAGTGGCGAAAAAAAATCCGCGGGCCGTGGCCGAAGAGGTCGCAGGCAGGCTCAAGGCGCGCGGGGAATTTGCGAAAGTCGAGATTGCCGGACCCGGTTTCATCAATATCGACCTGACCCCGGAGGCGATTGCCGGGCATTTGTCCGCGATGGCGACGGACGCGCGCCTGTCGGTTCCGGAAATGGCGCAGGGCGAGACGGTCGTTCTCGACTACGGCGGCCCGAATATCGCCAAGCCCATGCATGTCGGCCACCTCCGCGCCGGGATCATTGGCGACACGCTGCGGCGCATCATGGCGTTTGCCGGGTACAAAACTCTCGGCGACGTGCATATGGGTGACTGGGGTACGCACCTTGGCATTCTGTTCAACGACTACATTCGCTCGGGCGAGCAGGACAAGGTTTTGAAGGTCGATCTTGATGATCCCGCTTCCGTAAGCGCGTTGTTCGAGGATATGTCCGAGCGCTACCCGCGCGCATCTGCCGCCTCAAAGGAAGACGAGGCGCTGCGGGCGCAGGCGCAGGAGGCGACCCTCAAAATGCAAAACCGGGAAGCACCTTATTACGAGATGTGGCAGAAGGTAAAGGCGGTTTCGATCGTTGGCATGGAGCGCAATTACGGCATGCTCAACGTGCATTTCGACCTGTGGAAGGGCGAGGCGGATGTGCACGATCTTATCCCGCCGATGGTGGACGATCTCAAGGCAAGAGGTTACGCCGTCGAGAGTGAAGGCGCAATTGTCGTTCCGGTGAAACGCAACGAGGACAAAAAGGAAGTGCCGCCGCTCCTGCTTGTCAAGCGCGATGGCGCTTTCATATACGGGTCGACTGATCTGGCTACGGTCGTCGAACGCATGCAGCTCTATGGTCCGTCGAAAATCATTTACGTCGTTGACCAGCGCCAGGGCCTTCATTTCGAACAGGTGTTTCGTGCAGCTCGAATGGGCGGGATTGCGCCGGACGCGGTCGAACTGACTTTCGCAGGATTCGGAACGATGAACGGTCCCGACGGCAAGCCGTTCAAGACACGGGCGGGCGGTGTACTCAAGCTTGAGGACCTGATCGCGATGGGCGTTGCAAAGGCGACCGAGCGTCTGAACGATGCCAATCTCGCAAAAGACATGCCGGAGACGGAGCGCGCCTCGATCGCGCACAAAGTCGCTGTCGCGGCGATCAAGTTCGCGGACCTGCAGAACCAGCGTCAGGCGGACTATGTGTTCGACATTGACCGCATGGTGAGTTTCGAAGGCAAGACCGGACCGTATCTTCTCTACCAGGCGGTGCGGATTAAATCGTTGCTGAGAAAGGCCGAATCTTCAGGTTCGGAAACACGGGGGTTCGGAAACACGGAGATTCAGAAATTCGGAGATTCGGATATCCCTCTCGCTCTGCTTCTGTGCGAATTGCCCGACGTCTTCGAGGGGGCGCTGAACAACTATACGCCCCACCTGTTGTGCGAGTACGCCTACCGTCTCGCGCAGACTTTCAGTTCGTTCTACAATTCGTGTCATATTCTGTCAGAGGAAGACGAGGTTCTTCGCGGCAGCCGTCTTACGCTGTGCACCCTGACCCTTGCGCAGCTCGAACTGGTTTTGTCACTTCTCGGGATCGAGGTTCCGGACCGGATGTAGACGGATCCAGGGGACACGGTAGGCGTGGAAGGCGGCTCGTCCCGCATGCGAGAGAACCGGAGGAGGGTGGTCGCCGACGAGCAGAATGCCGACCTCCGGATTCTTTTCCGCGATCACGGCGATGTTTTCCGCGAGACCGTGCCAGATGGTGCCGAGCGCGCAGACGTCCGGATCGGCGAATACCGGGTTTTGGCTCTTGCAGGCAAAAATGTCGGGCAAAGATTCGTGCGCGATCGCTGGAATGTGGCTGTTGAGCGTCAGCCAGTAGACGAGCGAGGCTTCGTTCGCTTCCGTTGCCTCACGAAGCAGCCTCTCCACCTTCGGCGCTATTTCAAAGTCGCACAATCCCCGGAAGACCGAGCTGCACAGGGCCGGATCGGGATTGTCGGTCGCGTCAAATCCAAAAAAATGACGGCTGATGCCGATGTCCGGGTACCACGCCTCGCGGTCGAACATGCTCGCCTTAAAGCCATGGAGGGCGATGACGTCCCGCCCCCGTTCGGCAAGAACGCGAGGGAGGCAGGTCGATAAATCGAGATCTGCTTTCCGGACGTCTCCGTGCGAGCCATGCAGTCCGCACAGTTCCCGGAGTTCGGCTGCGGTCGTCGACCCGGCGGAGTCGATTAGTCCGCGGGTGACATGTCTCCCGTCCACTCCAAGTAAAGGTCTCAGAACCGCATCGAGCGTCTCCTGATCCGTGTACGCTCCCAAACCCTCGACGATGACGAAGAGCGAGGGACGAACTTCCGTAAGCACATCATCCCGGAAACCGCTTGCGACCATCGCGGAGGGCACGGGCTCGCCGACCGTATAGCGAGGCCATTCGTTCGCGCCCGAGCGACCGCGGATCTGGAGGGCAACGAGGACGAAGATCAATGAAGCGAGAACGAGAGTTCCGGCGAGATGGGGTCGCGGTCGATAACGCCAGCCGATCAGCAGCGTCCCGAGCACGGCGGCGACGGTCGTTCCGAAGGCGGTCGCGTAGAACGGGTCCGCAAAAAGCGCAATGTCGCCGCTGTCGTGGAAGACCGCGTGCCACGTATCGGCGAGAGACAAACGAAATACGGAGATTATGAACCCAAGGCCACCGAGCCCTCCAAGCAGGAGGACAGCGACCGAGCCAGCAATCCGGCTCATCCGAAACAAAAAACCGGCAAGCAGGAACAGTGGCAGGACGAGGCGGCTGGAACAAAGTACCGCCGTCTGGACGAAGATAACGGGCAATGCGGGCAGAATCACGAAGGCAAGCAAAAAGCCGATCGTTCCCTTAAGCCAATTCTCGATTCTGTTTCCGGGCGTTGTCATTGCGGCTCTTCTTCGGCTTCAGGCGGGATAAAAATCCATGGAACGTCGCGCGGATCGAACAAGGCGCGCCCTCGCCGGGAGAGGACCGGCGGAGGATGGTCGCCGACGACGAGGATTTGCGCATCCGGGTGGCTGGTCGCGATGGCGGCGATGTGTGTCAGGACGTCACGCCATATAACAGCAAGCCCGCAGATGTCTTTGTCGCCGAAAGGACCACCCTTTTCCGGGCAATCGAACGGATCCTCAAGGGACGGGTGCGGACGGGCGGGAATGTGACTGTTCAGGGTCAGCCAGTAAACGAACGGCGTGCCGGATGTTTTCAGTGCCAGATCGACAGTGCGTGCGATTTCGAAGTCGCACGGACCGCGAAAGACCGAACTGCACAGATTGTCTGATGGCTCTGGAAGCGCTTCGATGCCGAACTTCGCGTCGTGGAGGCCGATTTGCGGGTACCAGCGGGTTCGCTCGAAGAGCGATCCACTAAACCCATGAACGGCTGTCACGGCCATTCCCGCTTCGACGAGCGCGCGGGGAAGACAGTCATCAGCGACAACCCGTCCGTCGAGGAGCGAACCGTGCGTGCCCTGTATGCCGCACAGCTCGCGGAGCTCGGCGGCTGTTGTGGAGCCGTACGAGGAGACGTGCCCGCGGGTGATCGTTCGGCTCTTCAGACGCAGCAGGGGTTCGATCACGGCGTCTTCGAGACGGGAGTCCTCAAAACGCCCGAACGCTTCGACAAGGACGAGAACGGAAGGCGCGCCGCCTTTTCGGGCGGTTTCGTCGAACCCGCTCTGCATGGTTGCCGATTGCAAGCGTGCGCCTTCCGGGGGAGCGATTTGCGTCAGGCTGGCACCATGGCCGAACTGGCCGGTGGAGAGGAAGTCGAGGATAAGTGCGAGATACAGAAGGCCAAGAGCCCTGATCGCGCTCGGTCGCGGTCGGTATTTCCACGCGATCGCTGCCGTTCCGGAAAGGCTGAGGACCGCGGCACCTGCAAGAGCCGTGTACAGGGGGTCCGCGAAAAGATCGATCTTGCTCGCCCCGGAAAAAAGGGCTGCCATCAGATCGGGAACCGTCAGCCTAAAAGTGATCGAGAGGAACAGAACGGCATTGAAAACCGTAAGGGCGACCGCGACTGCGATGGCGGCAATACGGGATTTCAGGCAAAGCAGTCCGGCAATGAAAAAGAAGGGCAGAGTAAGACGGACGGAGAAGGCAATGAAGGGCTGAATCACAAAGAAGGGTAATAGCGGAAGAAAAATCCACGCAAGGAAATAGCCGGTCGTTCCGCGAAGCTTTTCCTCAACGGCGTTCATGCGCTGCCGGTCTACCGGGAATAGAGGACTGAGTAAACGAAAGAACTGCCTTTCTCCGTGTCGCTGACGCAGGCGGCGGCTTTGTCGGGCGCTCCCGTGACCGTGTCCGAGTACGCGAAGCTGCCGGTGAAGGGGGTTAGTGAAAGGGTGCCTGGCTCTTCCGCCGTCGACGCGATTCCGAGCGCGTTGTTTACCGCCGTGCAGACTTGCGAATCGACGTCATAGATTACGACAAGGTCGGTTCCCGTTTCGTCGGCGGTGTCGTCACCCGCGCCGCCTATGGTGTTCGCGGCGGAAAAAACTGTGGCGTTAACGCCTTCGGGAGAACGCTTGAAGGAAACCCGCCCGCCATCGGGATAAAAGACAAAACAGGAAAAATCGCTCGCCGCATCCGCGGCGGCGAAGGTGTTGTTCGCGTTGTCGTAATCGGCGGGCGTGCCCCATTGAGGGCTGTAGAAACTGATGTCGTCCTGCGAGCAGCCCTGTCGCAGTAAACGGGCGACGCCGCGTTCGATCTGCTGGGCGTAGGACAGAATGTCCGATGAGGTCAGCTTTGCCTGCCGCTCCGAGATATTCGTCGGGCTTTCGTTCATGCCGCGCGAGAAAGTGAACATCAGTGCCGAAAACAGGACGATACCGATCAGGACCATCAGGAACACGTTTCCGCGCTCGCCCGCTGTGGCCGGATTATTGCGTGGCATTGGTCGATTCCGTCTGGCTGAAAATTCTGCTTCCCGCGTCTTTGCCTGCCTGCTGAAGAATGCCCAGTGCTTCGTCGGGAAGCGTCGCAACGGGGAGACTGCTGTCGGACGATCCCGTGCCGTCGCCGTTGTCTTGGCCATCACCCTGAAGTTCATTCCCGGCGGTATCCACGAGATCCTTCCAGGATATCGGCCCCTTGCTGACTGGTGCCGGAGCGGCGGTAGCAGGCTGTTGCGGCATTTCCGGCTGTCCGGACTGCCCGTTTCCGTCCTTTTTTCCGCTTCCGAAGATCGCCATCGGGTTTCCGGCATCGGCGGGCTTCGGAGACTCGGCGGCGAGCTTGGGGGGGGAGGCCGGTTTTGCTCCGGGAAGTCCGCCGAAGATAGCGGGTTTTGCCGGTTCACCTGAAGCCGGGCTTGTGACCGGGGTCTGCGCGGAGGGTGCCGCAGGTTTCGCGGCGGCGAGAGGTGGTGTGGTCGCCGTCTGCGGTTTGGCGGGAGTCCCCGCGCCAGCCGCGCTGCCTTCGAAGGCTTCGGGATTGGCCAGAGCGTGAATGTGCGTGACGGCGAGAATACCGCGTTCCACGGGGCTTGCCTTTTTGCCTTGCCTGTAGCCGTCTGCGAGCGATTTGATTTCCTCTTCCGTCTCAATGGCGACCTCGGCGCGTTCGGCGGTCCAGGATTTGTGAACCATCTTGTCGCGCAGCTTCGTAATTGCCGATGCGTTCTTGACGAGTGTTTCGTCGGGAGGCGGCAGGGCGACGAAGCGCGTGACGCGCATGGCCTTGGCCTTGCCCGGATTGGAATAAAAGAAGTTGGCTTCCATGACCTGGTCGCCGAACGTGATGATCGCCTGGCCTTCCTTGTAACTGCGCAGGTCGTCGTAGCTTGCCTTGGAGCGGACCTGCACGCCTGCCGATTTTGTGTCGTAATAGGAGCCGGTGGACGCGCCGCCTGACAACTGGAAACCCTGGACTTCGGTCACGTAAGCCGAACCGACGGTTTTCTCGAAAAAGTCTTTCGTTTCGGTCGGGTCTTCGAGCTTGCCGAAAATCTTGATGTTACAGTTCGCGGTAATGGAGTTCGCTTCCTCGCGCACACGCTTTTTCATGGCGGGCAGATCCTGACCCGAAAAGACGAGGCAGAAGCCGAGCGAACGGGCCTGCGCAGCCATGACGGCCATGCCTTGCGCGGTATAGTACCCGACTTCGTCAAAGATTGTGACGAAGGGCGTGGCCGAGTGGGTGGGCTTGTTCTCGATCACCTTGGCGCTGTCGCCTTCGACCGTCGCGCCGAGAGTGGAGCCCATCATCCCCTTGATCGTGGCGGCGACGATCTTACCGAGATTGGCGATTTCGTCCCCGGATTTCTCAAGCGCCGGGATCAGCACGACGACAATGCGGCGGTTGAGAACGACGTCAACCATGTCCACGTCCGCGGCCTGCGTGTCGAAAATGTAGCCGTAATCGTCGCCGAGCGATTGCAGAGAGCGTGTAAACTGCATCGACAGGTAACCATGCTGCTGGCGGCAGGTCGTCGTGTCCATTGGCGGATGGTCCGGCCCGGCGGGCTTTTCCCGTCCCTCGTCGTCGAATGCATCGGCGATGTAACCGGGAAGCGTGTCGAGATAGCCGACGAGCGAGTGCCGGAGATGATGCGGGATTGCCTCGTCGCGCGAGAGCTGGATGATCTTGTTCAGGTTCAGGTGCTCACGAATGATCGTGACGGACATCGGAATGTCCTGGTTATCCCGTTTCCAGGTAAGAACCGGCATCAGCGAACTGACGAGCGAGACGGCCCGCTCTTTCCACATCGCGTTGTCTCCCTCGGCCTCCGGCATGAGGGAGACGAGCATATTGGTAAGATAGGAGGCCGAGCCGCTCGAAAACGGGTTCATGGTGTTCGAGGGCGCGCGCGTGTCAGAGTTTCCGGTCATGTAATTAAGGACGAGCAGATCATCGTCACGCCCGAAGCGTCGAACCAGCGAAGACAGCGAGGACCAGAGATCGGTGTCGGCTTTGCCGTCGACATAAACAAAGCCCGAGCCCCACGCCAGGGCGTTCGTCGCAATCGATTTCAGTCCTTCCGTCTTACCGGAACCGGTCGTGCCGAGATAGAGAATGTGGGTCCGCGCGTCCGAGTTGGTAAACCAGATTTCTTCCTTGGTGTTCTTGATGTTGCCAAGAAAGAGGATACCTTCAGCCTTGCCGCTGCGCCCGGGACCTTCGTTGTTCTTGTCCCGGAATTTGGAGCCCATGGGCAATTTGAATGCAAGCTTCTTTTCGTGGAAATACAGAAACAGGAAGAAAAATAAATAAAGCAGGAGGATCACATCGGCGAGGTTTCGAGCCATGTCGAAATAATAGACGCTACCGGCGCCGAACATAAAGACGATGAGGCTGTTTGTCGGCCGGGTGAGCCAGTCCCCCACGCGCACATACATCGGCCTGATATCGCGTATCAGGTTTTTGTGTTTATGCTCGTACTTTCGGGTGTCTAGTGCCATAGCCGGTCAGTCGTACTCCCATGCGCGTTCCAGGTTCTACATGCCTCGCAGAAAGGCGTCGGCCGAGACGGGTTCTCCGACGCCGGAGCCTCCGCCGGTCGCCTGTTGCGCTTCCATGGCAGCGACGATGGAGGCTGGCGGGCGAGGTGACATATTCATGATTGCAGCGACCAGAACGGCGATCAGAATGATGCCCGCGAGCGCCGCGAGCGCGCGCCCTCCGTTGCCGGAAGCCTGCGCCGCGTCACCGGCCATCATTACACGGCACGCCGATTTTCCGGACTTTCCCAGTGCTTCTCCGATCGAGAACAGGGCGCTGGCCGCATCGTCTTTTGCTTCGAAACTTGCAATCTCCTCGGCCTTGCCGGATGTTTTCATTACAAGCGCATAATGTCCTTCCTTGAGGTCCGTATCTATCTCAAAGGAGCTTGAACTGGTCTGCGCAAGGTCCATCTGCCACAACACGGGCTTTATCGCATTGGGATAGGACAAGATGAGCTTGCTGTCGACGACCCTGGCGCCGGGGGACTTTCTGTCACGGAGAGGAAGATTAATCATGGTCATGCTCCTGGTTTTTGGGGCTTGCCGCCCTTGGCCGCGGGCTTCTTGACCCCGGCCGATTTCGGTTTCTTGATAGCTTTCTTGCCGCCAGCAGAGTAATCGAGTTGCGGGATCGGTCGCGCCTTCTTCGAGTTCATGTAGTCGCAAATACTCCGGACCGCGTCCTCGACCTTTGGCTTGGGGATTGGGCGTTGCGTAAGTTTTTCTGCCTTGTAATGCGCCATAGCGCCCAGCGCCTCCATATGGAGGGCCTGCCGACCGAGGTTGTTCAAGGGATACCAGAGACTCCTGTCGTGGCCCCGCAACCATACGAACTGGGCGGGCGCGAGCACGCCGCCTTCCTCACGCGCGTAAGCGAGGGCGCGCAGCAGCGCGGTCGTCTGAAAGGCATGCTGATTGCACAGGGCGATCGTGCCGGCGGCGATCTTCTTGTCTTTCAGGAGCGCCCGTGCGCGCTGGGCAAGTTTCCGGGTTACCCGCAGTCCGCCCTTGTCGCTCCAGCAGGCCGAGAGTTCGCCGAGCAGTTCGTCGCACTCGGACCGTTTGCGCGAGGCCTTCAGGCAGAAGGCCGCGAGCAGCACCTGCTTGTATGGATCGAGACGCGCCGCGCCGCGCCACGGCGGGCCGAGCTGCGTCGAAAAAGCGATTTGGGCAGCCTGTTCGTCCAGCTTGCCGTCCGGGATCGGTATGCTGTTGTAGGCGATCCATTCCTCGGGTCCGAGGGCCTCCGCGAAAAGCGGAAGTTCTGCGGGCACGGGCGACCCCGGCGGGCGTGGCGGTTGGTCGGACGGGTTGAACTTCAGAAACGGCGCGATTACAGGAAAGTTTTTGGCCTGATGCCCGATCAGTCCGTCGATGGAGAGCGTGCGCCGGTAATAGGCTTTCGGCCCGTACATATAGGCCCATAGACCCAGCAGGCCCAAAATGACGATAATGGGCATGCGCACCGGCTCCATGGCGGATTTGGACAGTAGACGCATGGTCTGGTCGTTCAGGCAGGCGGCAAGGTTCTCGCGGATGCGCTGGTTACGCAACGTGTCGCAGTTCGCCTGGATTTTTGGTACGTCCCGGACAATCTGGTCATAGCGAAACGAGTACGCGTTGCCGTAATCATCCACGAAATCGAGCGTGTAATCGTCGTCGGTGAACAGCGAAACGATCTTCATCTCCGCGTAGCGGAGCCATCGTATGCTGTCCTTGATCTGGAATTCCAGAAAATGCCACGCCAGCCAGCCGAGCGCAATGAAGACGAGCCCGAGGATCATCCATCCTATGGCGTTTTCACTGGTTGTATCCGGTGCTTTTTCCGACAAATCAGTGCCTTGAAATCGAATTGCGAGGATGACAGTAAGTCACAAATTAATATATCAGAAAAAATACAAGGAAACCAAGATTTACAATGCCCCGCACGAACCCTCACCTTGGACTTGCCCTCGGCGTTTCGGGCTGGTATATGAGGCTTCTCATTCTTCGCCGAGCCGGCTTAGCACAGTGGTAGTGCAGTGGTTTTGTAAACCAAAGGTCGGGGGTTCGAATCCCTCAGCCGGCACCAGTTTCCCCGTTGTCCATTCCGGACTGGCAGGTGACAGTCCTACGGCAAACCGGTTGCGAGCGTTACCGTCGGTTTATCATCCAAATCCGAAAAATACGTTGAAGTCACGGGCGTCGAACGTCTATGGTGTTTTCCGAAATACAAAAACAATCGGACGCAACAGGGAAGTCATGGCTCAAGACAATGCGGTTTGCCCTTCCGCGCAATCCAAACCAGAAACAGAGCGCTCGGCTCTTGCCGTTCACACGAAAGAACTCACAGCATTGGGCGGAACCTCTGTGGGAACGGTCTTCGGCAGGGAGGCTGCACTTGACGAAATCATCCAGATTCTTCGTTACGACGAGGGTCCCAACCCGCTTGTATACGGCGATGAGGGCATTGGGAAATCGACTTTGGCCGAAGGGCTCGCCCTTAAGATCGCCAATAGAGGCGTTCCGGATTTTCTTCAGGGGACGCGGGTCTTTGCCATCGATCTGGAAAACGATGTGGAGAATTCTTTTCTCACGCTGGTGAGAGAGATCGAGGCGCTGGAAGCACAAGAGAGAGCGGCAGCATCGGCGGAAAACAGACCATTCCGCATACCGGCTCTTTTGTTCATCGATAACTTCAATCAAGGAGGTCGAATCGGCTCTGCTTTGAGAACTGCGCTCAAAGATCGAAAGATCCGGGTTATCGCCGCGGAGACGGCTAAGGGCGCTGCGGGTTTCAGGAAGCAAAGTGCCTTCTCCAAACATTTTACGTTCGTGAAACTCGACGAGCCAGCCCGTGATGTAATGCCCGACATCCTCCGTCAGGCGGGGCGGCGGGTTGGCGATGCGCACGGAGTTTTTTTCTCGGACGAGGCGTATGAGGCAGCTCTCGAATACGCGCTTCAATCCCGGTCCGGTGACATCAGGCTCCCGGGAAGCGCCATTCGGATCCTCGATCGGGCGGGCGCAATTGCGGAGTGCGATCCATCCCGGGACTGCCGCGAACCTATCGGTCGCGTGCAGATCGAACATGCGGTTCAAGCGACCGGCGGCGGGATGGTTGTCGTTCCCAGAGCGCAAATAATCGACAGATTGCGGACGCTCGAGCACGCTTTGAAATCGCAAATATTCGGTCAGGATGAAGCGCTCGCAACGATTGCAACGTCTCTGAAAACCGGCTTTGCGAACCTTTCTACGAAGGACCGGCCTGTGGCGAGCGTTCTTCTCGCCGGACCGAGCGGAACCGGAAAGACCGAGACGGCAAAGCGGATTGCCTCGCATCTGGGTGTGCCGTTGCTCCGGTACAACATGTCCGAATTCAAGGAAGGCCATACGGTCTCATCTCTGATCGGCGCACCTCCAGGCTATCTCGGATATGAAGACGGCGGGCGGTTGGTCCGGGACGTTGCGGATAGTCCGCAATGCGTCGTTCTGCTCGATGAGCTCGAAAAAGCCGATCCGGACATATATGATCTTCTTCTACAGGTCATGGACGATGCCACGCTGACGGGTCACGACGGTCAGAAGGCGGATTTCAGGAACGTTATCCTGCTGATGACGACCAATCAGGGTACGAACGAGCGTCAAAGCAATGCCATCGGTTTTGCGGAACCTCGCGTCGAAGAGCACAGAGCGAACGAGCTTGAATCAATACGGGGCCATTTTCCGAGGCCTTTCCGCAGTCGTTTAACCAGCATTGTCTCCTTTAACGAGCTCTCCGGCACGGTTAGCAACCAAATTGTCGATGCTGCTATCGAAATGCTTTCGGAGCGGCTTCGCCAGAAGAACGTAACGCTGCATGTCACGAAGGCTGCGCGTTTGTTCCTCGCAGCGGCCGGTTCCGACCGGGAAACCGGGGCGCGTACGGTTGAGAACGCGGTACGAGAGCATATAGGAGGCCGACTTGTCGACGAACTTCTGTGGGGGATTGACGGAGCGCCTTTGCAATCCGTCCATGTCGATTGCGCCGCGGACGGGGGCCTGACCCTTTGTTTCAATGACGAAGCCGAACTCCTCCTGCAGCGCACGAAAATACAGGAGGAGGCAGCGCATGAAGGCCGGCGCGCCGGCCCGTCCCGAGGGCGTGGCTGCACTCGGGAACCGGCGTTCGGCTAGACGGTGGCAGCAGGCTGCCCACGACTTGATTCCCATGTCGCCTGATCTACCTCATGTTCGCTCCGGGATGCCTGGAAGCAGGAAGAGTCACACGAGTAAACGTCGCTGGAGCAATATGCGGGATTCCCTGTTACAGCCAACTTGAGAAATGTCGATCGTGGGTCGCAGGAACGTTTGGACCTCCCGCGCTTCTATCCAATTCGGTGGGTTCTGGCCAGGTGAATACGCGGGATGTACACTGTCTCTTTCGGGTTAGGACTGTTGTATGGAAGAGCGCAAAAAGGTCGTTCGGACGTCTGATCTGCCGCAATCCCCGACCGTGTTTCCGGAAATGCCGGTTGCGCGCATCCTGTTCGACGGTTCGCTCCGGATCGTTCACTGGACCGAGGACGCGGAGGGGCTCTTCGGCTGGAAGGAGGAGGAGGTTCTTGGAAAAACGCCTTCCGAATTCGGTTTCATTCATCCAGACGACCGGGAGCGTGTTGCGGCGGTCATTGAAAGTTTCTCGACCCGGAAAAGCCAGAAAAATGTGACGCGCAACCGGAACCTTCACAAGGACGGTCGGGTCGTTTTCTGCGAATGGCACAACGCCATTTCGAAGACTCCGGACGGTCGGCTTGAGGGAATTCTTTCGTTCGGGCTCGATATTACCGAGCGCGAACTGGAGCTTCAGAATCTTGTCGCGGAACGGGAGAAATTCCACCAACTGGCCAACACCATTCCTCAGATGGCTTGGATAACCGACGAGATGGGGGCGATTCAGTGGTATAATGATCGGTGGTACAAATACACCGGAACGACGTTTGAGGACGTGGAAGGCTGGAGTTGGGTAACCCTGCACCACCCGGACCATGTCAATCGCGTCGTCGCCGGCTTCAAGCGGGCTATCGAGAACGGCGAGGCGTGGGAGGATACCTTCCCCTTGCGAGGCAAAGATGGCGGTTATTGCTGGTTCCTGTCTCGCGCAAGACCCCTGTTGGATCGTGACGGACGTGTTCGGGGCTGGTTCGGAACCAATACAGATATCACGCGCGAACGCGAGACGGCGGCTCTGCTTGTCCGCGAGCGCAGGAACTTTGAACTGATCGCCGAATCGATGCCGGTGCTCGTCTGGATCGCGGATCGTGACGGGCGGGTGGAATATTACAACGACCGCGCCGGTCTTTACGACGGGATTCACAAGGGAGATGCCGGGAACTGGGTCTGGAAGCCGGCGCTGCATCCGGAGGACGTTGAACGAACTGCATTGGCGTGGGCGAGAGCGGTTGAGTCCGGTTTGCTTTACGAGTGCGAACATCGGGTGAAAATGATCGACGGTGCTTACCGCTGGCATGTCAGCCGCGCATGGCCGGTGGCAGACGAGCGCGGCGAGACAAGATGGTACGGCACCGCGACCGATATCCACGTCGTTAAAGATGCCGAGCAGCGCATTCGGCAGGAGGAAAGCCGACTGCGGCGTGTCATCGACAGCATGAGCGCATTCGTTGGTGAACTCGACCTGGACGGCGTCCTCGTGGAGGCAAACGAGTCGGCAATTCAGGCCGCCGGGGTATTGCGTTCGGACGTAATCGGGCGGAAATTCTGGGACTGCCACTGGTGGGCCTACGACGAGGCAGTTGTTTGCAGACTGAAAAATGCGTTCGAGCGGGCGCGGGCGGGTGAGGTAGTGCGCTATGACGAAACCATCCGGGTCGCGGATGACGGGCGGATGGATATCGACTTTATGCTTTCGCCTGTCGTCGATGGCGAAACCGGTCTGGTTTCGCACATCATCCCCTCCGCCGTTGATATCACTGCCCGGAAGCTGGCGGAGCGGGCGCTGGCCGAGCGGGAAGAGCGCTTTCGCGGCACGTTCGATAACGCGGCGGTCGGAATCGCGCATGTTTCCGGGTCCGGCAACTGGTTGCGGGTCAACAACCGACTGTGCGAGATTCTTGGTTTCAGTCGCGAGGAACTTTCTGGCATGACATTTCAGGATATTACGCACCCGGACGACCTCGCCGTCGATCTCACTCTCGCCGGCCGTTTGGGTTCGGGAGAAATAGGGCATTACCAGATTGAAAAGCGCTACTTCCACAAGGACGGGCATGTCGTTTGGGCCAACCTCACGGGTAGCCGGGCCGAAATTCCGTATGGGGGCGAGCCGTATTACATCGCCATTATCGAGGATATTACCGAGAGGAAAAAACTCCAGGCCCGGCTCGCCGAGGAAAACGAACGAAAAAACCAGTTTCTTGCGACCCTTTCGCACGAGCTTCGCAACCCTCTGGCCCCGGTCAGCAATGCGTTCGCGCTGCTGGAAATGGGCGGGTTATCCGACGAGCAGAGGCAAAAGCTTGTCGCCAGTGGAAAACGAAGCGCTGACCATCTTGTCCGTCTTGTCGAGGATTTGCTCGACATCACCCGCATCACGCGCGGCAAGATCGACCTGAAGAAGGAACGCTGCAACGTCGTCGATGCCCTTATGGAGGCGATCGATGAAACGCGCCCGGGTATGGAACGGCGCAGACAGGATTTCAGGCAGACCGGTTGCGAAACCGAAATTTTCGTCGATGGAGACCTGTCGCGACTGCGTCAGGTGTTCTCGAACCTCCTCAGTAACGCCGCAAAATACACGCCCGAGGGCGGAGCAATCGAGGTGCGTTGCGTGCGCCGGGATGGCCGCGTGGAAGTTACGGTTGAGGATAACGGCCCCGGCGTGCCCGACAACTGGATTGATGAAATTTTCGAAATGTTTGTTCAGATCGAGGATCCTTTGAAGCGGCTCGATGCCGGTCTCGGGATCGGGCTGGCTCTCGTCAAACAGCTCGTTCACCTGCATGCCGGCGATGTTATTGCAGAGAATCGAAAAACCGGCGGCATGAGGTTTACGGTTACGCTGCCGTGCTATCAGGGGGTGTGAATTGCTTGTACTGGTTGTTGACGACAACGCGGCGGTCGCGGAGACCACTGCGATCATGTTCGAGGCCCTGGGATGTGAGGTGGAAACCGCGAACACGTCCGTGGAAGTACCCGAGCGGGTGAGATCCAGTAATCCCCGCATGATCATAATGGATATCGGTATGCCTCGAATGGACGGTTACGAGCTGTGTCGGCGGCTTCGCGAAGCCGGTCACGACAATATCGTGATAATCGCGCATACCGGTTGGGGGAGCGATGACGACCGCGTGAAGGCCCGGGCGGCGGGATTTGACGATATTCTCGTAAAACCGGCGCGAATTGTCCAGTTCGAGGCGATCGTCGAAAAATACGGGACGTAACGTGATCTGATTCTTGTCAGAAAGAAGCCGTGATGCGACCGCATTTCCGGAACGAAAGAGTGGCGGGGTCCGTTTGCAGGCCAGAGCTCGAGCAAAGGAGACGATCATGAACAGAGCAAGGCTATTGGCACTTGGAATAGCATTCGCTGTTTTGTATCCCGGTGCAGGTTTCGCGCAGGACGTTTATTTCGGTCGCGACACCGATTTCATCATTGGCGATCCTCTGCCCCATGGGCGGAACTGGGTACGCCTGTCCGGCCGGGTACACAGCTTTTTTGGCGATTCTCTGACAATCCTGGCAGGGGAGGAGCGCGTTGACATTGATACGGACGACCTGGATCTCGACGCGATTGGCGACCTGCTCGAAGAGGGTGACGAGATTACGGTCGTCGGCGAACTGAACGACGACGGGATAGGCGGTGAAATCGAGGCATGGCGGATAACCGCTATGACCGAGGTCGGTCAAGTCGTCATTGGCCGCTGATTCGCAAGGCGTCTCCCGCTTGTGGCAAGCCGTTCATTGAGCGGCTTGAAGGCGCTCTTCGGCGGCGTTCAGCCAGAATATTTGTTTTGGCAGGCCCGATGTTTCGTTTCCGAATTTCAATGTGATGCGTGTGGCGAAGTTACTCCTCGCCGGTAAAAGGTTAATGGTGCGGGGAACTCATGGCCTCCTGAAATGCTTGGTATGCCCGATCTTGACGAAAACGCGAGGAGTGATCGCGCCGTCGGAACGAAAAAGGAGAGCGCAATGACGAACCCCTATTCGAGAGACAATCCCGGCAATTTTGCCAACGACCCGAATCGCGCCAGCAAAGCCGGGCATCGTTCGGGCGGAAAGTTCGAGCCCGGCTCCGAGCGCGCCCGAAGCGCAGGCCAGAAAGGCGGACGGACGACGTCCGAACGTTATCTCGGCAAGGCACGGGACTAGATCCACTTACGGTGAGACCAAAGGAGAGGAACCATGACTAATCCGTATTCGAAAGACAACCCCGGCAACTTCGCCAATGATCGCGAACGCGCCAGCAAGGCCGGACACAAGGGAGGAGAGAAAGGCGGCAAGACAACGTCCGAACGATACCTGGACGAGGCCAAGCGAAAGAACAAGTCGGAATAAGGGAGGAACGAATGACAAACCCGTATTCAAAAGAGAATCCCGGCAATTTCGCCAACGACCGTGAGCGCGCAAGCAAAGCGGGCGCGAAAGGCGGACGGACGACGTCCGCCCGCTATCTCGGGGAAGCGAAGAAGGAAAACAAGTAACCCGTTTCCCGGAAACAGAGGCGCTGCTTTCAAAGCATCGCCTCGCTTCCGGGTGTTTAACCAGGAAAAGGAGAACGTACGATGGTTAACCCCTACTCGAAGGAAAATCCCGGCAATTTTGCCAACGATCGCGAGCGCGCGAGTCGCGCCGGCAAGAAAGGCGGCAAAATCGGTGGCCCGAAAGGAGGCCGGACGACGGCGGATCGCTACCTGAATGAGGCGAAACGCAAGAATGCCGAATGATGAACTGGCGTTCGGCAATGAGTTCGAGGGGGCCTTGAGCCCCCCTTTTTTCTATTGGGCTTACCGAACGATAAAGTTGGTTTCAAGAATATCGGTAGTTCGTCCGAAAAAGCTGGCTCTGCCGGAAACAGTTCCTGTGATCGAGGCGCCGGAGCTGAACTGACTGTCATACTCGAAGCAGAATTCCTGGAGCAGGCGGGTCGGAAATTCGCGTGACGAGAAGCAGGTGCCGTCCGACAGGGAGGACTTCCGTACAGTGAATTGGCTCGTCAGCGTGTAGGGTTCGCCAACCGTGAGAGTGAACAAATGCCCTGCGCCTAGGTAAAGGGTGACATAAAGCGCGCCGAGAGCGAGAGCGGGAAAAAAGGCATATCCCAGAGAGCGTTGGATTCGGCCGACATGCGGTGCCGCCTTGACCTGACCGGTCGCTACGAGCCGGAAAAAGGCAACGGTCGCGAGCAGGGACGCGATAATGACGAGTGGCACGCCAAACGTCTCCCAGTTTTCCGAGGGAAAGAAATTGGTTTTCATGCTCTTGAAAACGACCACGCCACAAACCGCAAGGAAAAGCGTGTAGGCGACGATTTCCCCGCCGCTGATTTCTTCCTTGCCGAAAAAGAGGCTTCGCCAGGTTTTGGGATGGTTGGCCTCGGGAGTTTTCCGTCCGATCTCAGGTTCGCACAAGGCGAGGGCCTGCCGTTCGAATTCGTCCAGTCTCATATTCGTCAGGTGGTTCGGGAAATGGAATCGGATCGTAAGGAAGCCGCTTTTGCGGTTCAGGTACAGGACGCGTGCGCCGACGTCGCTTTTACGCGGCGGCTCCGTATCTTCGCGCCAGACGGTGAAAATGCCGAGATCCTGGTCCGTCGCATCGAAGCTGAAATCCCGCCAGCGCAGGAACGCCATCCCCTGAATATGAATGCCCGATTCGTAAAGTTCAAGGCGTGGAGGGCGAAGTAAAAAACGCCAGGTTCGCCACGTGAAGGCGGTGAAAAGGACGCCAAGCGCAACAGCCGACGAGGCATGCAGTCCCGGTTCGAAAAAAAAGGTCGAAAGGACGAAAGCGGTGATCGCCAGCGCAAAAACGAGAGAGTTGTAGGCCACAACCTTGCGCGGCTCTACTGCCAATATGGCTTTGGGCTCTGCCCGGGGGTTTTCCCGCATACCGGATGTCCTTTTGGGGAAGGCACTTTGCGGGTCGGATTATCGCGTTATGTGGGTCGATGAAGCAAGAAAAAACTGTTGTAGCACAATCAATGGAGGTTTTCGGCGCTGCACGGGGGATCGCAGGATTCATTCCCATTTGCTATCTTGTCCGGAACGAAGGGGGCGCAAGAATGACAGCCAACTTGCACAGGGCGCTGGAGGACTATCGGGATTTCTGGAGGACGGTGAGCGCGCGGACTTTGCCGCTACTGGGAAACTGCGTCACGCCGGCGGTGCGATATGAGGATCCGCTGCACGATTGCCGCGGGGTCGAGGCGTTTGCGGCGTTGATTCGGGAGAGGCTTTCCGCGTTCGACCGGGTGTGGATTTCGGTGACGGATAGCGCGTTCGGGCAGGACGGGTTCACGGTTTATGTCCGCTGGGAGGCTGCGGCAACGCGCAAGGCACGGTCTTTCAGTCTGAGCGGCGTGTCCGAAATCCAGTTTTCTCCCGACGGAAAGGTCGCAAGCCATATCGACCACTGGGATACCGGTGTGCTCTATCGGGAGGGCGGTATTTGGAAAAGGCTTTCGCTGCTGCCGGGCGGCTGAAGAGGTCAGGCGTCTTCGTCGAAAAGGCGCATCAGGTCGTCCTGCATTTCGTTTGCGGTGTTGATCGTCTCGATGCTGGCCTTGTAGGTCAGTTCGGCCAGCTTCATGTTCACGGCTTCTTCGGCGAGAGAGACGTTCGGCAGGCCGATGATCCCGTCCTCGTTCGCAAAGGGAGAGTCCGGATTATAGGCATGGACGACGTCGGGATCTTTGGGGACGCTTTCCGCCTTGACGCCAAGGGCGTTGCCGCCGTCATCCATGACCGTCGTTTGCCGAACGGTCTGTGCGGAGTAGGGCGGTGTTCCGCCGGGCTCGACCGAGCCGCCGGTGCCTGCGTTGGCGACGTTGGAAGCCGCGGTTTCCAAGCGCTTCATGGAAGCGGCCATGCCGGACATTGCTGAAGAAATAGCGTTAATCATATTTTTATCTTATCATGTGAAAAGTTAAGAGGTCTTTGTCTCACTCGAGATTTTTCATCATGCGCACTTTTCTTTTTGCCCTAGGCACCCTCTGTTTTCTGATTGTGACCGCAAGCCCTGCGTTTGCGGGTCCGAAACCGTGGCCCTTCGGTTGGTGGCCGAGTCACTGGGAAGATCTCGATTTCGAGCGGCCCTACATGCACGACGGCAAGAGCCGCCACAACACGCAGTGGGATTATCGCGGATGGCAGGCCGAAGACTGGATTTCCCAGCGCGACAGCGGGCTTCAATTGATCGAAGGCTGGTATGTCGCCGGAATACTCACGGACCAGTATGTCCGCAACAAGGTGCCCGTCCTCGAGGTCGGGTCGGGTTTTTACGATCTTGGCGGCTTCGACAAGCGCCGGGTGGTGCGCGTTGTCGACACCGTCTACGGCATTACTGCACAGGACCCGAATGCGATCTTCCGCCTTCGTGACGCCGCGACCAAAGACTATATCGGTCTATACTCCCGCCATGGGCTGATGCTGGAATAGGTGGAGCGTCAGTCCAGCTTCTTTTCCATTCGCACGTCGACGCGACCGTATTTGGCGATGTCGTCTTCCGTGACCGGGGTTTCCTCGAAGCCGAGAGATTTATAGAGCGCCAGCGCTGCCGGGAGGTTCGTGCTGGAGAGCAGGTAGATCCGGTGCGCGCCGAGCTCGCGTGCCTTGTCGATGGCGGCTGAAAGCAGAATTTTCCCGAGACCGCGCCCGCGATGGCGTGGGTCGACGCCCATTTTGGCGAGTTCGAACGCATCGCCGCTCTTCAGCAATGCGCAGGTGCCGACGATTTGGCCTTCATATTCGGCGAACAGGATATCACCGCCCTTGTCGATGATCGCCTGGCGAGGGTTGTCGAACAGCTCCTCGTCGATCGGCTCGATCGAAAATTGCTTGTCGAGCCATTCCTCGTTCAGGCGGCGGAAATGGGGCTTCATTCCGACGCCGTACCCGGTTATCCGGACGTTCTGCAGCGGCTTCGGTGCAAAATGTTCGTAGATGTAGCTTCGCAGGGGTTTCCGCGCGGTTTGTTCCTCGAAATGGCGCAAGGCCCGGAAAAGTTGCTGTTCCTCCGGATAGAGCATGTGCGCAACGGCCCGGTCCATTGCTTCCCAGCACGGGCGCGCGATCACGACCAGCTTTTCTCCCTTTTCGGTGAGTCGGAGCAGTTTGCTTCGCTGGTCGTTCCTGTCGGTGCGCATGGAGATCAGCCCGTGTTTGTGCAGGACTTTGGCTTTTTGGCTGATCGCTGCGTGGGTGATGCCGAGCTTGTGTTCGGCCTCCCGGAGCGACAACGGGCCGTACTTGTGTACGACTCGCAAAAGCGGAAACGTACTCGCCTCGAATTCGATCCCGTTTTCCTTGTAGAAGGCGTTGACCTCGGAAAACATGTAATCACTAATGCGTTTCAGGCGACTGCCTAGCGCAAGGCGGCCAAGATTTGCAAATTCGTCCATGAGAGCGATCCAGATAACTTATATTAATACTAATATGATGTTTCACGACAGGTTCGTCAATAGGGCTGTTTGGAAAGCGTACAGGGGGCTTTTACTAGTCCACCAGTGCGGTTTCCGCTTTGGCCCGGCGCTGCGCGGCCTGTTCGCGGTGAAGAATGAAAAGGTTGCTGGCGATGACGACCGCGCCGCCGAAGAAGACCGGCCAGCCGGGCACGTACGACCAGATGAGCATGTCGAACAGCAGCGCCCAGATCAGCCCCGTATAATTGAGCGGCGCGACGAGGGCGGGCGGGGCCAGCTTGTAGGCGAGGGACAGCAGTATCTGGGCGGCGGTACCCGACGCGGCGATACCGGCGATCATCCAGAGGTCGGTCATTTTCGGGGCGTGGGCAAAAAACGGCATCGCCGCGCCTGCGAGGAGCGCTCCGATCATCAGGAAGAAGAAGACGACCGTCAGCGGATGCTCCGTGCGCCCGAGATAGCGCAGATTGATGCCGACGATTGCCGTTGTGGTGGCTCCGGAAAGGGCGCAGACGACTCCAATCAGCGAAACCTGGCCGGACGGCTGGGCTATGAGGGCGACGCCGCAGAAACCGACGATGATCGACAGCCATCGGTAAACGCCGACTTTATCCTTGAGGAACACAACGGCGAGCACCGGCATGATCAGGGAGGATGAGAACAGGAAGATCGTCGTTTCCGAAAGCGGCATAAGCTGGAACGCGGCAATGTTGAGCACGAAACCGGTCGTGCCGATCACGGCGCGCGAGATATGCGCGCGCGGCCGCTTTGTTTTCATCAGCGCGGCGCGCTTGCGGGCCAGCAGCCAGCCCAGGACGATCAGGAATCCGATGGCGTTGCGGTAAAACGTTACTTCCACCGGGTGGTAACCGGCTTCGCCAAGCAATTTGGCGAAAACCTGCATGACCGAGAGCAGCAGGAAGGTCAGGGCGGCAACCAGCATGCCCTGCACCGGCGATGAAGTTTGAAGGAATGCCTTAATCATGCAGGCATCCTCGGTTATTGTTGTATGAATGGCAATCGGCTTTGAAGCGAAAGAAAGGAGCAGGGTGTGAACGGCACGGAAGTTTTTTCTTCGGATTTCGGACCCACGATCCTCGGGCGGAACGGGGACGGGACGGTGGATGTGCGGTTTCGGCTGTACGCGCCACTTGCCTCCGGCCCGGTTACGCTGCGTCTCGGCGCGGATGACAGGCAGGCTTTGTCGTCCGAACTGGCCATGGAGGCGCGCGGGGAGGGATGGTTTGAACGTGAAACCACTGCGAGGCCGGGCGACCTCTATCATTTCCGGCTGGCCCTGAAGGGTGGAAAAAGCGCCGTTATTGCCGATCCGGCGGGGCGCGGTAGCCCGTACGGATTCGAAGGGCGCGAGATCGAGGGCCGCCGCGAGCGCGTCTCGCAAATCGTCGATCTAACGCCCGCGCATCCGGGGCCGGGCCGTCCGGCCCATGAGCTGGCGTACTACCAGCTTCACACCGGCACGTTCACCGATGACGGAACGTTCGCCGCGGTGGAGGAGGAACTCGATTCGATCAGGGATCTCGGCTTTACCGCCATCGTCCTCAATCCGACCGAGCCGACGCCCGGCAAGTGGAACTGGGGTTATGACTGCACGCACGGCGGCGGGGCGACCAAGCCGCAATATGGCACGCCCGAAGATTTGCAGCGGCTTGTCGCTGAAACCCAGGCGCGCGGGCTCGTCATTCTGGATGACGTCGTCTACAACCACTACGCCGCTTGCGGGGCGGACATGGAAATAGCGGCGGGGAAGCACTTCTTTCACAAGGAGGGCTCGCCCTGGGGACCGTCCCCGGACCTCACAAGTCCGCTTGTTCGGCGTTTTCTGGCCGATCATGCACTCTACAAGCTCAAAGTCATGGGATTTGACGGGCTGCGCTTCGATGCCCCGCAAAGCTACCGGGACGATCCGGACGATCCGTTTCTGGTCGAACTGACCCGGATCGTCGCCGCGGACGAGGATCTGGCGGGACGGCACATCCATTTCGTGCTTGAAAACGGCCATAACGACGTGCGGCTTTTGCGGGCGATGCGCGAAGCGGCGGGCGGCGCGAGCATCCATATCGCCCAGTGGAACGACGATTTCCATCATACGGCCGAATCCGCGCTCGGCGAGCGCGACGGGAACATCGAGGCCCACAAGGATGACGACGATCCTCTCGGGCCGCTCGTGCGCACGCTCAAAAGCAATTTCATCTGGGACTGGTCGAAGGGTCAGTATGTTCCTTCGGACGGTTTCGATCTGCCGCCGACGATTTCGGTGACCTATCTCCAGAACCACGACCAGATCGGCAACCGCGCGCTTGGCGACCGGCTGAACGAAGCGCGCACGTGCCTGTCCCAAAGCCCGGAGCGCCTTGCGCTCATGACGGCGGTGATGCTGCTCGGCCCCGGCGCGCCGATGGTGTTCATGGGCCAGGAATACGGCGCGCGTACGCATTTCTGGTTTTTTACCGACTGGGCGGGCGTCAATCCCGGGGTGGCAAAATCCATTTCGGACGGGCGCAAGAACGAGTTTCGCGAGGTGCTGCCCGCGCATTTGCTCGAACAAATGCCGGACCCCGAGAAACCGGAGGCGTTTACCGACTCCAAACTCGACCGGCGCGAGGCGGACAGCCCGGAAGGGCGGGAATGGCGCCAGTTCTTCCGTGACCTCCTCGCCTTTCGCCACGCGCATGTCGTCCCGGTTCTGGCGGGCGGCATGAGACCGGCGGCGGAGAGCGTCCTGCACCGCTCGGAGAACGGGCAGGCCTTCGAGATCGTCTGGCCGGGAGAAAAGGACGGGGAGGCGGTTGGAATGTGCGCCAATTTCGGCACGGAACCGGCGCTCGTAAACAGCCGCAACATTCCCCCGTTGAGTTTCGAATCCCGTGCCGTTTCCGGCGGGCAGGTGCGTGTTTTGAAGCTTTTAAGCGAACCCGGCGGCAATCGCGCGATGCCGGGGGTGCAGGTGGAGACGGGTTCGGGCAGCGAGCGCCCGGTCCACACCCCCTCCCAACCCTCTCCCGCAAGCGGGTGAGGGCTTTAACGCCTTCTCCTTCTCCTTCCCCCGTTCACGGGTGAGGGCTTTAACGCGTTCTCCCTCCCCCGCAGGCGGGGGAGGGGAATGGGCCGGTTTTAGTTCTTTGTCTTGTCGACGAGTTTGTTTTTGCCGATCCAGGGCATCATGGCGCGGAGTTTTGCGCCGACTTCCTCGATGGGGTGTTCGGATTCGAGGCGG
>RZZS01000039.1 GCA_009929775.1 Alphaproteobacteria bacterium | reverse complement strand
TATCGACTGATCGAACAGGCTTTACAAATCGGCCCGGTTCCAGCGGATACGTTGAATACTACATCTTGTGGGTAGGCGTTTAACTGCATAGCCCCGTTGTTTTTTTGAAAATCGCTGTTGTATTCGCACAGATCGCTCGCAACGCGCATGCCTTCGCGGGCATCTCCGTTTTCGAGGGCGGCCTTTAGCTGGTCGAGCAGGATCTGGTCGGCAATGTTTCCTTCCTTGTCGCGGATGAACGCTGCTGTCTCGTCATGCATGTGCGCGAGTTGGTCGAGAATGAACGCATTCCGGTTTGTTTCGAGCAAGGTCGGTTTCTGAGCCGGGGGCTTCGGCAATGTTTTCTCCGCCCGGGGTTCGGGGGCAGGCCGGGTTGCCGGGGGCACCGCCGAAGGATCGCGAAGGGCATCGAAGCGGGCGTTGCCGGGATCGGCTGTCAGGGCGGCAAAGGCCTGGGTCGGCAGGACGCCAAGGTCAAGCTGCGCTTTCACAAAGGCAGCAAGGCGAGTCGGGTCGAACGGCGTAAACGTGTATCCGGGGCCGGTGCCTTCTGTCAGGTTGACGCGGTCATCGGCGATGGCAAGCGATCCATAAGGTCCGGTGACAGGCGTCGTGAAGAGCTCGGAATCCAGTAGTTCGGGCGGAACAGGGTCCATTGCCGTGTTCCGGGATTCCGTCCGGTGAGCGCCCGTGATTTCCGCGCTACGGACCGTCTGGGGAACAGTCAGGTGTCCGGCTGGTTCCGGCTTCTCCTGTTGTGCCGGTTTGCTCCCGAATATGTGAGTCAGGAAACCCATTGCTTTCGATCACACCTTCATCTTTTCTTTTCTTACGCGCATTTTACCGGAATTTGGTTAACGAGAGCAAAACAGGCGCATTTTATCCCGTTCCACCAAATGCTTGTCCGTCATGCAAAAGACGCCCGAAGGATGATATCCGCCGGGCGTCATCGTGATCTGGACATGATCAATTGAAAGCGCTACGGCCCCGCCGGTTCAGGCGCGTTGGGACCCGTTAGCCGGCTAATGATCGGCTCGACTTTCCGGTACAGGTCCTTGCCGGTGTCCAGGGCGCTCTGTACTGCAGAAGCTGCTTTGTTGAAGATACCAGGGTAATCAAGGCTCTTCAGATAATCGAACGCCTTTCCGGCCCAGTTGAAAACGGACTTTGTGGCCCGGCCTTCATTGAACTTGTAGTCTGCGGCGGCTGCGATGCCCATACCAAGCATTCCCCCGAGGCTCATCAGGTGAAAAGGAGCTTTTGCCACGGCGGATACAGTGCTGACGAGTGCCTTGCCCGTGTCGAGCGCGGCGCTTCCCCAATCAGTCGCGAGTCCTATCATGATGCTCTCCTCTCGTCCTGCTGCTTTTGAAGTTATGTTGTGTTTCCATATAACTCAAAATGGGTTAAGATTTGGTTAAATTCTATCGAAAATCGAAAATGTTGTCTAATTTTGCCAGCATCTCGCAAGTAAATCATAGGGTTGCTCGCCGTTGTGAAATCAAGGACCGGATCGAACAGCCGGTTGTCAGACTGTGCCGGACCTGATATCAAGCGAAGGAGGCATTGGTTTTTCAGGAGAAACCCGGATGAAAAAGTCGCACAAAAGAATGGTCGTTATCACGGTTCCAGTCATCGTTACTCTTATTTTGTTTGGTGGCTTGCTTGCGTTGATCCTGCCCGCCGCGGGTTCGCTAGAGAAGAGAAACCTCGCCTATGCCGATGCACCAAAACCTTCCTGCGATTTCTCGAAGTTTTCAGGTCACGAGGTGGACGAGGCGGCTCTTGAAGCAACCGGGCGGGAATACCGCATTCTGCCGCCCGGTTCAATGTACACGGAGGACTACAACCCCCGGCGGGTCAATCTCGACGTGAATGACGAAGGGATCGTCATCAGCGTCTGGTGCGGGTGATCAGACCGGTGCCCTGTTGAATGGAACGTCTGCAGCCGGCGTGGCTGGTTTCGCTGCATTGGTCGGATCCGCCATGAACCGCTCTGCTCCGGATTTCAGCGCGATGCAGTTCGGAGAGGAAAGGTCGAGGCCGGTTAAAAGTTTTGCGGTTTCCTTGCGACCCATCGTGTACCCGCCTGCCGCAGCGCCGAAGTCATTGGTGTAAGAGTTTCTGGGATCGACTTTGGAAATAAAGGGATCCATCCCGGCTTTAAGTGCGAAGGCACCGCTAAGGTCCAGACCGTTGTGCTCCAAAACACGTACCGTTGCTTCCGGGCCGTTCGAATAGTCGCTGATCATAATACACTCCTCTCTACTCGCTTGTTTATTTCTTATGGAGGATCAGGGGGAAATAGCCACTTGCGACAGGCTCGCCCGCATCCTCGTCCATAAGGACCATTAACACCTGATGAGCATTTTGCATCTCTCTTGCGAAGTGCCTCGGGATGGGAGTTCCAAAGTTTCTCACGTCACCATCTCCCATCACAAAATCGAGGCGGCTTTGGTCGAGATCAAATTCCAGCCAGGAGAGTTTTTTCCTGAAAGGCTTTGTGTGAAAAACAGCAACTTTTGCTCCTTCGTTCACAACAAGGTCGATCTTGAAGCCCGGGTCACTCGTCTCGTCTTTGATTTCGGCGGACGCTGTCTTGACGTCTTCGCCTCCCGGTGCCTTCGCCAAATTCATGTCTTCGTCCTTCTGGTCTGAGCTTATTATTCATAAGTTTACTTAACACCATCTTAAAACCGGCGGCTTTATTGCTGCTCTCTGGTTTTAAGGCATTATATCGCGGGGCGGAGCGCATTTGCAAAGGAAGTGGTATTATTGTTTAGTTACAGAGACTTATCGCCTTTTTGCTTCGGCTTGTGCGTAATGGGCAGGTTAAACCAGCTTTGGGGCATTCCCTCGTAAACCTGTGCGACGGTAATGCGCTCGGCTTTCTCGATGACAGGGCGGGTCAGGTGGCGCGGCTTGATCCCGAGATCGTAGCGTTTTCCTGCCTGCGAGACGAATGTAATGGTGTTGGCCTTGTGGTCGTACTCGACGGTTTCGATCTCGATCGGAAGGGGAGGGAGGTGAAATATCCAGACCTCGATCGTCTTCCTGTTGACGACGATTTCAAGCTCACTTGATTTGAACAGCGCCGGATCCCGCGCGTTCAGCCACCCCGGCCGCAGGCTGAAGAAGGATTTTTTGTCTGGTGTTTGGTCCATCGATCTGCACAGAAATTCAACAGGAGCAGTTTATCACACTCCTGTTGAATGGGTAGAGCTTGTTGGATGGGTCAAGCTTGAAATTCGAAGGTTTCCGGGCCGCCCGCCATGTGCTGACCGGGGCCGGGCTGCGGTTGCCCTTCAGGCAACGCCCGTTCCTTTACGTCCGGCACGGCTCCCGTCGATGTGCCCTCGGCAGCGAGGTCGTTGCCGTTCTTCAGACCGTCCAAAACGTAATGAAGGCGGGAGTTCTCGTTCCACGGAGCTCTGGCGTGCCAGAGATCTTCCCATCCACCGCTGAAGCCCATGGCAAAGAAGGTCATGCCCAACAATCCAGCTCCACGTGAGGCATTGCCTGTCGCCCACTTCAAGGACATCAACGTTCCAATGCCGCCGACGATCATCTGGGCCCAGGGGTGGGTAAGAATATTTCGAAGGCTGGTGCCGCTCTCCGATGTCATGAACTGTCCGATGGACGTTCTTTCGAGGGCCGTTCCAACGTCAAAGTTTCCAACGACTTTTTTGAATGCTCCACCGACATCGATACTGTCGAACATGTTTGCTTCGGCTGGATTTGCTGTTGCATCTGTTGCTGACATGAGAACACCCTCTTCTTTCTTTGAAACCATTATATCCGGCTGTTAGGCAGAAATTCAAAATGCCGATAAAATATGTAGCCACTACAGGACGCTACGGTGTTTATGCCCTTTTCGACCTGCCTTGATCCTACCGCCGGGCGGTTAACATTTTGTTGAACGAAGAGGTCTGACATTTTGCTGAAATTTTTTCAGGTTACTCCTCAGCCATCCGCACGAGACACGGCGGCAAAGCGCCTCTCCTCCGGGAGAGGCAACGAGGCTTCGCCTTGCTTTCAGCAAGGCGTTAGCCGCAGTGGTGAGGGGACTTCCGGCATTGGCGTAAAGTTCCGGCACCTGAACCCCTCACCCGGACTCCGCTATAACCTTGCTGCGCTCGCCAAGCGTCGCCAGCCCTATCCCACACTGGAGAGGGGCATAGCCGGGGAGTAACCTTTTCGGCCTTCGCCGGGACGACACAAAAGGCCGGTTTCGGAATTTGTCACGGTCCCTTAATGCCGGAAATGCCGCATCCCGGTGAAGACCATTGCGATGCCGCGTTCATCGGCGGCCTTGATAACTTCCTCATCGCGCATCGAGCCGCCGGGCTGGATGGCGGCGGTGGCCCCGGCTTCGGCGGCCGCGATCAGGCCGTCGGCGAAGGGAAAGAAGGCGTCGCTCGCCACGACCGAGCCTTTGGTAAGCGAGACGGCCTCGCCCGCCTCGTTTGCGGCTTCGGCGGCTTTGGTCGCTGCGATTTTAGACGAATCGAGGCGGCTCATCTGGCCCGCGCCAATCCCGACTGTCGCGCCGTTTTTCGCGTAGACGATGGCGTTGGACTTGACATGCTTGCAGACCTTGAAACCGAACAACAGATCGCGCAGTTCCTGTTTGGTTGGTTCGCGTTCGGTGACGACCTGAAGGTCTTCGCTTCGGACCTGCCCGAAATCGCTCTCCTGTACGAGCAAACCTCCCGCGATCTGCTTGACGAGGCGGCGGCGTTCGGCAGGGTCGGGCATTGCGCCGGTCGTCAGGACACGGATTTTGTCTTTTCTCTTAATAATTTCAATTGCCTCGGCTTCGATCGAAGGGGCGATGATGACCTCGACGAATTTTTTGACGATCTCGGAAGCGGTCTCCGCGTCGAGCCGCCGGTTCATCGCGATGATGCCGCCGAAGGCGCTCACCGGGTCGCATTTGAGAGCCTTGCGATAGGCTTCCAGCATCGTTTCGCCGATGGCCACGCCGCATGGGTTGGCATGCTTGATGATCGCAACGGCCGGCTCTCCGAATTCGGCTACCAGCTCAAAAGCCGCGTCAGTGTCCGCAAAATTGTTATAGGACATTTCCTTGCCCTGGATCTGGCTCGCGTTCGCGGGGCCGGGGCGGGGGTTCCCGTCGACCTTGTAAAGGGCGGCCTTCTGGTGAGGGTTTTCGCCATAGCGCATTGATTGCTGCCAGGTGCCAGAAAAGCTGATTCGCCGGGGGAATTCTTCGGAGGCGATCCGCGTTGAAAACCAGCTCGCGATGTTCGAGTCGTAGGTCGCCGTCATGGAATAGGCATTGGCGGCGAGGCGTTTGCGCAGGTTCCACGTCGTACAACCGTCATGTGTTTCAAGGTCTCTGAGAACGAGGTCATAGTCCTGCACGTCCGTTACTACCGTCACGAACCGGTGATTTTTCGCCGCCGCTCGTATCATCGCCGGGCCGCCAATGTCGATGTTCTCGATGCAGGCCTCGTAATCCGCGCCGCTCTGCACGGTCTGGACGAAGGGGTAAAGGTTGACGACAAGCAGGTCGATGGGAAGAATTCCGTTACCTTCCATCGCCCCCACGTGGTTCTCGTCATCGCGCAGGGCCAGAAGGCCGCCGTGAATGCGCGGGTGCAGGGTCTTGAGACGTCCGTCCATCATTTCCGGAAATCCGGTGTAGTCCGAGACGTCGCGGACCGGAATGCCCGCATTTTTCAGCAGGGAAGCGGTTCCCCCGGTGGACAGGATCTCGATGCCGAGCTTGTCGAGCCGACGTGCAAAGTTCTCAAGCCCATCCTTGTTAGAGACGGAGATCAGGGCGCGCTTGACTTTGACAGCGCGCGGGTCACGGATAGTCTGCTCGGACATGGGTCTTCCCGGTTGGTTGCGCGAGTGGTGGATGGGTTTCTTTTAAGGAGAAACGCGCGTCTGTGCAAGAGGGGAGGACTGGCCTGACGTTCCGGGCGTGTCCAAACTGTGCCCGCTGCCGCTCAAAACATAGAGGCCCCGCTGGTTTGGCATGGGCTTGAACCTGTCGGTGATTCCGAGCACGGTCTCTGCGCCGCCAAGGAACAGGAATCCGTCTGGCGCGAGGATTTCCGTTATACCTTCAAGAACCTTGCGTTTGGTTTTTTCGTCGAAATAAATGAGGACATTGCGGCAGAAGACCACATCGAACTGGCCCAGCGGCTTAAGACTTTCCAGCAGGTTGAAGTTTTCAAACCGGACCATCTTGCGGACGGCATCGGAAAGTTGCCATTTTTCACCCTGCTGCGTGAAATATTTGAGGAGAAGCTGAATCGGCAGACCGCGCTGAACCTCAAATTGGGTATAAAGTCCGGCGCGGGCGTGGTCGAGGATTTCGTTCGAAATATCCGTCGCGTGTATATCAAACCGCCATCCGGGGAACATCCTGTCGTTTTCTTTCAGAATCATTCCAAGCGAGTAAGGTTCCTGACCGCTTGAGCTGGCCGCGCACCAAATTCGAATGGATCGCTTCGATGCTCGCGTTTTGGCAAGGTAGGGGAGTACGTGCTTTTCAAAAAGCTCGAACGGGCGCTTGTCACGAAAAAAAGAAGTTTCGTTCGTTGTCATCGCCTCGACAACGTCGGTAACGAGTTTACGGTCCGCGACGCCGCGCAGGGCGATAGTCATGGCGTCGAGCGATGGATAACCCCACTTTTTGGCGACGGGCGTTAACCGCGAATCCAGCAGATAGCACTTGTCGGGCGTCAGGACGAGGCCGGATTTGCCAATCAAAAGCTCTCTGTAAAAGTCAAAATCGCCAATACGCATCCGTTTAACCCGACAACACCTTGTTTCTGACCCATGGGCCGATTTTATCGAGAGGCAGCACCGCTGTGCACAAGCCCGCTGATGCGACCGCTCCCGGCATGCCCCATACTACGCTTGTGGCTTCGTCCTGCGCAACAAGTCTGCCGCCTTCGGCTATGAGCAAGCGACTGCCTTCCAGACCGTCATGGCCCATGCCGGTCAGGATAACGCCGAGGATTTTCCGTCCGTAGAGCTTTATGAGGCTCCGGAACATCGGGTCGACGGACGGCTTGCAATAATTTTCAGGTGGCCCGTCATTGAGTCGGATAACGGTGCCGGACCCTTTTTGCTCGAATTCCATATGAAAGCCTCCGGGCGCGACGTGAACGCGACCGGCGATGAACGGAGTTCCGTTCTCTGCCTCGATTGCGGGAACGCCGGTCTGGCCTTCAATGTGTTGTGCGAGAATTTTTGTAAAGGTGGGCGGCATATGCTGGGTCAGCGCAATTGGTACGTCAAATCCTTTGAAGTGCGCAATGACGTCGAAGAGCGCCTTGGGTCCGCCTGTCGAACTGCCGATGGCGATGCAGGTTGGCTTGCCGCTCCATGCGCGCGGGTCGTCGAGCAGGCGGATGCTGGCGCTGTCGCGAATGGCAGGTGGTGGAGCGGAGACCCGCTCGGCTGGCGCGCGTGGTGGAGCGGTTTTGTCGCTTCGGATGGCGTGTGAGGTGCCGGTCACGCCGC
Organism: Alphaproteobacteria bacterium; assembly: GCA_009929775.1. GTDB lineage: Bacteria > Pseudomonadota > Alphaproteobacteria > Micavibrionales > Micavibrionaceae > RZZS01. Next base: position 19,249 of record RZZS01000039.1, on the reverse strand, counting down.
CGATGCTGCGGACGAGGCGGATAAGGTCGGCCTGGAAGTTTGATCCGGAACCTGCTTCGCGGGTGCTGGATGGTTTGCAGATGTACTCGGTCGCACCGAGAGCCATGGCCTTCATCGACACAGCGGCGCCTTTTTCCGTGAGCGTCGAGCACATGATAACTTTTGCGGGAGGGTAACTCTTCAGGAGCTTCGGCAGCGCGGTAATGCCGTCCATCACCGGCATTTCGATATCGAGAATAACGATGTCGGGTTTTATGCGGGCGATAGCGTTAACCGCCATTTCGCCATTTTGAACCGAGCTGACGACTTCGATCTGCGGTTCGCTCTCGAGCGCTCGGGAAATCAGACCTCGAACGACGGCCGAATCGTCTACAAGCATCACCCGCAACGGACCGCGTTGGGAGGTGTGTCTGGTGTCGGGTGGATTTTCAGGCATTCAACTCTCTGTTACCGGGTCGGCATCATTGCGGAAGTTCGTCGAGCAGGCCGATCTGCATAAATTTCGATTGGATGATATCGGAGTCGAAAGGCTTCATGATGTACTCGTTTGCCCCCGCAACCATGGCGCGCTGGATATGCGCGATATCGTTTTCGGTCGTACAGAAGATGACCTGAGGGGCGTCGCCACCCGGCATCATGCGGAGTTTCTCGAGGAATTCGATACCGCTCATGACCGGCATGTTCCAGTCGAGAAGGATGCAGTCTGGCATCACCGTTTCACAGAACTCGTAGGCCTGCTGTCCGTCCTCCGCCTCTTCGCAGCGGAAGCCGATCTCTTCGACAATACGCCGGGCGACCTTACGCACTACCCGGCTGTCGTCGACCACCAAACAGGATTTCATCGTCACAAAGACCCCAAAATCAATTTCAGTTTCCTGAAAAAGCTTATAGGAAGTTTCTGGAGAGAGCGTTAATTTTTGTGTCTTTGCCCGCAGAAAAATCACTCATGGACGGTGTTGAGGACTTTCGCCACGTCGAGGACGACGAGAAGCTCTTTTTTTAGCCGGTAAATTCCAAGCGAAATTTCCCGCCATTGCTGGTCGAGCGTTGGCGGGTTGTTTTCGAATTCCTCGCGCGAAAGGGAAAGCACGTCGCCGACCCGGTCGATAATAAGGCTGTAAAGTTCACCGCCATGCTCTACGACAACGCTCATCTGGGACCCGGTCTTCCTTTCGCCGCCAATGCCAAGCCGCTTGCGGACATCAATGGCAGTTACTATGCGACCTCGCAGATTGAGGGCTCCGGCGACCTCGGGAGGGGCAAGAGGGATACGGGTTACCCTTTGTGTGCCGAGAACATCCTGAACCTGCAGGACCGGGATGCCAAAAAGCTGGTTTGAGATATAAAGCGTGAGGAAGTCCTCGTTCAACTCATGCCCCTGATTCTCAAGGTCGTGCTCGTCGAGAAAATCTTTTCGTTTCGCTGATGTCATTGGGCGGCCTTTCCGTTACTCGCAAGCGTTTCGGAGAGCGTATTGAGAAGAGTGTCCCGGTCGAACTTCGCGACATATTGCTGGAAGCCCGCTGCTCGTCCGCGGTCGATATCCTGCGGCGTGGCGTGCGAGGACAGCGCGACGAGCGGTGTGTCCTGCCAGTGACTGCTTGCGCGAACCTTTTCCGCAAACTCAAATCCACTCATTTCCGGCATTTCGATGTCGCTGACGATGACGTCGAAGTGGTGGCTTTCCGATTCGCATAGCTTCAGTGCATCGAGCGGACTTTCCACGGTCGTGACATCGTATCCAGCGACCGAAAGCAGAGGGGTCAGCATGTTCCGGAAGAACGGGCTGTCGTCGACGAGAAGTACTCGTTTGCGGGCGCTGGCGCCATTGCCATTCTTTCCGTAGGGGTTTTTCTCCATTCTGTACCAGTCGTTGCCGGTCGAGCGGAGATACCAGCCGACATCGATGACGTCGGTCGCCTTGCCGTTGATGATCGCGCTGCCCAAAAGCCCCTTGTTCTTGCCGCCAATCTCGACATCCATCTTCTCTTCGACAATATCGATGATGGCGTCGACGATCAGGCCCATGGCGCTCTTCTCGTCCTGGAAGACGAGCACCGGCTTTTCCTCGACGCCCTCAAGAGAGACTTTTTCGTTGAACAGCACGAGAGGCATCAGCTTGCCCCGGTACTGGACCAGCATCTGGTCGTTCGAGGTTTCGATTGCCTCGATCTTGATGTTTTCGAGGCGGGCGACGAGCGAAAGCGGTACGGCCTTTGGCGCACCCTTCCCAGCACCGAAGAGCAGCAGGGTGAGCCGCTCGTCGCGTTCGCTGTGGCGAGCCTCTTCTTCCGCGACATCCATGGTGTCCGCATGATCGATTTCGCCTGTGGCCTTGGCGATTCCGGTCGGATCGAGGATCATGATGACGCTGCCGTCGCCGAGGATCGTGTTACCGGAGAAGAGGTCGATATTCTTCAGAATGTTTGCAACCGGCTTTACCACGATTTCCTCTGTGTCGTAGACGCGATCGACGATGATCCCGAAATGGTAGGCGCCGATCTGCGTGACGACGATGTATTGCTTGTCGCTTGCCGGCTCGGAGGCGCTTTCTCCGGCGTCGTTCATGTGGGAAAGGCCGAGAACGTCGCGCAGGGAAACGAGCGGAAGGAGATGGTCGCGCAAACGGAAGACCGGCGAACCTTTGATCGTCTCGATGCGGTTTTCGCCGCTATAGGAGGCTTTGACAAGTTCCCTTACTGCAAGTTGCGGAATCGCGAAGCGTTCGCCCGCCGCCTCAACGATGAGGGCGGAGACGATGGCCAGCGTCAACGGAATCTTGATGAGGAATTTCGAGCCTCGTCCTTCAATCGATTTTAGTTCGATCGATCCGCCGATTTTCTCGATGTTAGTGCGAACAACGTCCATGCCGACGCCGCGTCCTGAAACCGACGTGACTTTTTCCGCCGTTGAGAATCCGGCCTTGAAAATGAACTGCTGAATCTGCTGGGTTGACATCTCGGCGAGTTCTTCAGCGGTGGCAAGGCCGTTGCTGATAATCTTCTTTTTGATTCGCTCCATCGGCAGGCCTTTTCCGTCATCGGAGATTTCGATGATGATGTGGCCGCCTTCATGGTAGGCGTTAAGAACGATCTTTCCGGTCGCGGGTTTGCCTGCCCTGGCGCGTTCCTCCGGAGCTTCAATCCCGTGATCGGCCGAGTTTCGGACCATGTGTGTCAACGGATCCTTGATGAGCTCGAGGACCTGACGGTCGAGCTCTGTATCCTTGCCGTGCATCTCGAGGTCGATTTTTTTGCCGAGTTCCATCGATATATCCCGGATGATGCGTGGCAGTTTCGACCACGCGTTCCCGATGGGTTGCATGCGGGTTTTCATCACGCCTTCCTGCAACTCTGAAACCACGTGGTTCAGTCGTTGCAGCGGCGCGGTAAATTCGCTTTCCTGCTGGCTGCGAAGGATCTGGAGCAACTGGTTGCGGGTGAGAACGAGCTCGCTGACCATGGTCATAAGGCCTTCGAGCACTGCGACGTTGACACGAAGCGACTGGTTCGCGACCGCAGACTCGCGTGCGACCATTTTCGCCGCGTCGGGAACGACCCCGGACGAGTCGTCTTCCTCGTCCTCGTCAGAATCCGCGACAGTAACAGCATGAGCGGCAGGAGCAGGTTTGATGTCCTCTCCGGCCTTCACTTCTTCTTCTTCTTCTTCAGGATCGGGCCCGGGCTCGATGAACGCTTTGCTGATGTCTTCCATGGAGTCTGTCGAGGCTTTCCCCTGCGCGTTTTCGTAGATTGCGTCGAGGCGGGCGATCAGTTCCCTGTCGTCGCCATCCGGTTCTGCGCCGTTCTGCTCGATTTCCGAGAGGATGTACTTGATCCGGTCAATCGATTCAAAAATGATCGTCACATAATCCGGCGTGACCTTCAGAACCCCGTCGCGGAAGAGTCCAAGAACATTTTCCGCATGATGCGCACAGGTTTCGAGGCGCGGCAGGCCCAGAAATCCGCACGTTCCCTTGATCGTATGCATCAGGCGAAAAATCTTGGAAAGCAGGTCCTTGTCGTTGGGGTTCTGCTCGAGATTAACAAGGTCCAGATCAAGTTCCTGCAGACTCTCGTTTGTCTCAGTAAGAAATTCAGTGACCAGTTCGTCCATTGCCGGTACCTCGTTAATGGTCAGCGCGATTACTTTTCCGGTTGTTACCCATCTTCAAAGGATGAGAGAAACTGATTAAGAAGGACTTACTCGTGAGCGCCTTGCGGCGAACAGGGAAATGGGCAGCCGGTGTGTATCAGCGAGCAGCATACAGCATTTTTCGCGGCAAAAGAATAGCCATTGACACTTGTTACGAGCGTATTCACAACCGTGCGGGGAGAGGTCACGCGGGCAGGGCGTTCAGGCGCAGCGCAACCCTGTTTTCAGCCTGTTCTCCCAGATCAACAGAAAACCCGTATCGGTGGGCGATTTGTCCAACGACATAGGGGTGAACAAGCCGGGGGTTCAGATCCTCGACGGGAAGCGAGCCGTTCAGGGCTCTTTCTGTGTCTTCGCGCAGTCCAGCGCCGGGGCCTTCGGCTGTGATGGTGGTTTGTCCCGGCTCGCCGGGACGCACTGTGATTGCTCCTCCCTTGGGAAGAGCATCCTGAGCGAGCATGAGCGTGGCCATTAAAAGTTTGCAGAAACCCGGAGGGTTGCCTTTCTGGCCAAGCGGGGCGTAAGGGTCCCAGCTCTGCGTTACCTTCCCTTCACCGGAAATAAGCGACGAGAAAGCTTTGGCGACATCTTCCGGCCTGACGTTCGGGTCCGCGCCTCCGGCGCCATAGGCGAAACGGAAGGCCTGCAGTTTGGCCGACGCCTGGCTGGCGCTGTACCTGATGAGACCGAGAGCGTCGTCAAGTGCATCCGGCCCCATGTCTTCAAGGAACTCGACGCCGTTATTGACAGCGCCAACCGGGCTGACGAGGTCATGGCAGATGCGGGATGCGAGAAGTTCGAGTACGCGTGCGTCCAAGGATCATATCTCCCTTTCCGGAAACGAAATATTATAGCCGAGCAAGGCGACTTCCTGAACCACCATCTCCTTGAGGCGGTCAATGCCGCCGCGGCTGGAGGCCTCAGCCCGGGTAACCAGGACGTTCTGGGTGTTCGAGGCGCGCAGAAGCCACCAGCCGTCGGGCGTATTGACCCGCACGCCGTCAATCAGGTCGACCGAGCATCCTGGCGGCAAACGCTCTGCGAGTCCCGCGGCGAGGTGATCGATCATGGCGAATTTTTCGCTTTCCTCCACCTCGAAGCGCAGTTCCGGAGTGCTGTAAAGGCTTGGCAGGTGGGCGAGCATGTCGGCGAGCGAATCGTCGCCTGCATCTGAAAAAGCGCTTATCAACCGAACAGCGCAGTACAGCGCATCGTCAAAGCCGTAATACTTGTCGGCAAAAAAGATGTGTCCGCTGAGTTCTCCGGCGAGCAGGGCTTTGGTTTCTGCCATTTTCGACTTGATAAGCGAGTGCCCTGTTTTCCACATTACAGGGATGCCGCCGAGGCGGGCAATCTCGTCGAACATGACCTGGCTGCACTTCACGTCGCCGATAATGACGGCCCGCGGGTGGTCGGCGAGAACGTCCCGGGCGTAAATTGCCATCAGGATGTCGCATCTGATGACATTGCCGCTACTGTCGACAACGCCGATCCGGTCGCCGTCTCCGTCAAAGGCGACACCGAAGTTGCATCCGTGCTCCCGCACGGCCTGCTGAAGGTCGATGAGGTTTTCGTCGACCGTTGGGTCCGGGTGATGATTCGGAAAATTCCCGTCGACATTGTCGTATAGCAGAACGTGATCGCCTGGCAGGCGCGCGACGAGCGTGTGCAAAACTGCCCCGACCGCTCCGTTTCCAGCGTCCCAGGCGATTCTGACCTCCCGTGTGCTGTCGAAATCGCGCAGCAGACGGTCGACATAGGTCTCGCGCACGTCGATCGTTCGTACGGAGCCTTCGCCGTGACCGGTCTCGAAATCGCCCGAGGCTGCGATGTGTCCCAGTTCCTGCACGCCATCGCCGAAAACAGGGCCGGTCTGGAGAGTGATTTTGAAGCCGTTATATTCGGGCGGGTTGTGTGAGCCGGTCACCATGATACCGCCATCGCTCATCCGGTCCTTGACGGCGAAGTAGAGCATTGGGGTGGGCCCGAGGCCGACATTTTCGACATTCATTCCCGTCAGGACAAGTCCGTCGATAACCGCATCCGCCAGTTCCGGCGAACTGTGCCGTCCGTCATAGCCCACGCACACGCTGCTGCCACCCGCACGGCGGATCTTTGTCCCGAAGGCGAGGCCGAGCGCGAACGCGTCGTCCGCGGTCAAAGTTTTTCCGACTTTGCCGCGGATGTCGTATTCGCGCAGGATCGACGCGTCCATTTGATGTGGCCCCAAGGCGCGGTCCACCCGGTTAAGAGAACTCATGTCTGAATAGCCCGGTTGTTAATGATCGGTCTGGCAGTTCTTGACGAACTCCCGCACGCTCGCGCCGATTTCAGGATCGTGCATGGCGAAGGCGATGTTCGCCTGGACAAAGCCGAGACGGCTCCCGCAATCATACCGGGTTCCCTCAAAACGTAAACCGTTAAACGGCTGGCGCCCGATGAGACGGGCCATCGCATCGGTAAGCTGGATTTCTCCGCCCGCGCCTGTCTCGAAAGCGGCGAGGTATTCGAAAACTTCCGGCTGAAGAATGTAGCGACCGATGATCGATAGCGTCGAGGGAGCGTCCTCCGGCTTCGGCTTTTCGACAAGGCCCTTGATGTCGGCGTATTTCCCGTCGTCCGAGTGGACGTCGAGAATGCCGTACTTGTTCGTGTCTTCGCTAGGCACGTCCATGACTGCGACGACATTGCCGCCCTTGTCGGCGTAGGCATCCATCATTTGTGACAGGCAGCCTTTTCCGCCGAGCACGACGTCGTCGGGCAGAATGACCGCGAACGGTTCGTCGCCGACAAATTTCTTTGCGCACCAAACGGCGTGGCCGAGGCCAAGCGGTCTTTGCTGGCGGGTTGTGTAAAGCTTGCCGTCCGGCATTTCGCTTTTGCGGATCAGATCGACCATCGCGTCCTTGCCGCGGGCCTTAAGCGTATTTTCGAGTTCCGGCTGGTAGTCGAAATGCTGCTCGAGCAGTTCCTTGGAGCGACCGGTGATAAAGATGAATTCCTCGATTCCGGCATCGCGGGCCTCGTCGACGGCGTGCTGGATGAGGGGGCGGTCGACGAGGGGCAACATCTCCTTCGGCATGGCCTTCGTGGCCGGAAGAAAGCGGGTTCCAAGGCCTGCGACCGGAAAGACGGCCTTGCGAACCGGTTTAAAGTCAGTCTGTGTCATATTTGTCGTTTGTCCCTCTAAAAAGCCACTTCTCGCGGCGTGTTCTGGATGAATGGCATTTCAATACGCCAGAACCCCTCACTTCTCAATGATTCATTTGAGGAGACTATCCCTTGCCGCATTGATTTTCGCGGCGAGCCATTTGGAGCCTTCGCGGTCAGGATGGACCTTGCCGATCAGGCGACGGTGGGCCGCCACGATTTCCTCGCGGCTGGCATTTTCCGGAAGGTCAAGAATCTCCAGGGCTTCCGTGCGGGTCAGCGGGTCGTCGCCTGGTGTTTTCCGCCTGAACTCTTCGTGCAGTTTCTCGTGCGTTTCGAACCGTCCGGCCTTGTAAGTGTGAAGGAGTCCGGCGATAACGGGCCAGAGAGCGGCGAGAAGGCCGATGGAGGCTGCCAGCTTTCCCGTTACGGCCATGTAGAACAGGGCAACGACAACGGTCAGTGCGACCAGAGAAAGCAGGAGAACGACGACCTGTCTGCGGTCCGCAACAGTCAGGAACCTGTAAAGGGCGATGAGTCCAAAAAGCAGGCCTGCGATGAGAAAAAGGTAAGGCATGCCGGTTAGCCTAGTTTCTTTTCTCGGATGGTGGGCGCCTGTATCCCTTGATCCTCTCGGGTCCGATGGCGGCGATCAACTGGCGGACCTCCTGTCTTGCGGTCAGTTGCGAAAGGGTCAGGGGCACGTCCGGATCATCCTTGATGTCCATAAGTGTGAGGCCTTTGAGAAACAATTCCTTGAAGATCACCCGCTCTCCGAATCCCGGCGCTGTCTTGAAACCAAATTCACCGGAAGCCTTGTCGAGTATTTCGGAGATTTCCCGTTTGTTCCGCGCGTCGAGGTGCATGAGGCGGTTGCGCATGACGAGCCAGTCGATCCCGCGGCCAGTCCTTTTCTCTTTCATGAGGCGCTGCTCGAGAACCATTCTTGTGTAAACGGATGGACCAAGAATCGCATGACTGTCCGGATCGATATCGGCGAGCAGGTCGAGATCGACGAAGCTGTCGTTCATGGGCGTCAAAAGCGTATCAGCGTAACCATGGGCAAGGCGGTTGAGGTTCGTGTCGGCACCCGGCGTATCGACGACAATGAAGTCGGTTATCGGTCCCATTTCGTCAAGTGCCATGAGTAGAAAGGAATGCTCGTCTTCGGCTTGCTGGCTCATGGTTTCCGCTGAACTCCGCATGATGGCCATGTGATTGGGCATCGGCGTATGGACACGGGTGCGTTCGATAAAGCGAAAGCGGTTGCGCATGTAGCGCGTCATCGTTCCCTGCCGCGCATCAAGGTCGATTGTCCCGACCCGATAGCCGAGCCGCAACAGGGCTATGGCGACATGCATGGCTGCCGTCGACTTTCCAGATCCCCCTTTCTCGTTTCCAAAAACGACGACGTGTCCGGGGCCAGCGTGTCTGTCACTTGCTGTCATGGTTATTCAGAGTAATATAAATTTACGCGCCAAAACAGCCGTCATGGACCGGGAATCACGATGAAACATAAAGATCAGATCTATTTGCAACGGCTTGCCCTTTTGCGCGGGGAACTGGAGCGGCGGGGAGTCGACGGTTTCATCATTCCGCGCGCCGATCAGTATATGGGTGAGGAGGTCCCTGCTTGCTCAGGGCGGCTGGCATGGCTGACCGGTTTTACTGGATCCGCGGGCGCGGCTGTCGTTCTTCCGGAACGCGCGGTTGTCCTGACCGACGGGCGTTACAGCATTCAGGTTCGCCAGCAAGTGGACGAGCAGGCGTTTTCGGTCGGAGACATCACGAAGCTTGCTGTTGCAGACTGGCTCTCGGCCAATGTGAAGACTGGCGCGGTTGTCGGGTTCGATCCGTTTTTGCATACCCCGGCGCAAATCGAAGCCCTGCAGGAAGGCCTCGCTTCGGCGGGTGTGGAACTCCGTCCGCTTGTGGATAACCCGATGGATGCCATCTGGGAAAACAGGCCGCACCCTCCGATGGAGGGCGTTCAGGCCTGGCCTGAACGCTACGCAGGCCGTAGTGCCGCCGAGAAGCTCGGGCTTGTGGCCCGGAGCGTCTCGGAGAAAGGTGCCATTGCTGCCGTCATCACCTTGCCGGATTCTATCGCCTGGCTTCTCAACGCCCGCAGCCAGGATGTCGAGCATACGCCGGTGGCGCTGTCCTACGCCATTTTGCGCGCCGATCCGGCACGGCTCGACTGGTTTATCGATCCGGAACGGCTTGAGGATGATCTCCTTCTGAAACTTGGCCACGATGTCCGTGTTATCGGTCCTCACGCTCTTGAACATGAAATCGGCGTTCTCGCTCGCGAAGCCAAGGATGCCGGGCGACCGGTTTTGCTCGACTTCAAGCGCTCGCCCGAATGGTTTCGCATGAAGCTGAAAGCAAGCGGGGCAGCAGTGTCCGACGCGCCTGATCCCTGCATTGAGCCGAAAGCGATCAAAACGCTGGCCGAGCAGGAGGCGATGACGCAATGTCACCTCCGGGATGGTCTTGCTCTGGTGCGGTTTCTTTACTGGCTGGATGAAACGGGTCATCAGGCCGCCAGTCTGACCGAAGTTACGGTCGCCGGGAAGCTGGAGGAATTTCGCTGCAGGGACCCGCTCTACCGGGGCCCCAGCTTTCCGACGATCAGCGGGTACGGTCCGCATGGCGCTATCGTCCATTACCGCGCAACCGAGCAGAGCAATATTCGCCTGAAGCCGCCCGGACTGCTTCTGCTGGACAGCGGCGGGCAATACGAGGACGGAACGACCGATGTCACCAGGACAATTCCGATTGGCGATCCCGGCATCGCCGCGCGGGAGCATTTTACGCTTGTTCTCAAGGCACATATCGCCGTGGCCATGGCTGTGTTTCCGGAAGGCACACCCGGCGCGCAGATCGATGCACTCGCACGCAGGCCGTTGTGGGAGCACGATCTCGATTACGCGCACGGTACAGGCCACGGAGTCGGCTGCTACCTGTCCGTACACGAAGAGTCGGCGAGCCTTTCTCCCCGCGGGTCAGTGAAAATTCGCGCGGGACACATCCTGTCAAACGAACCCGGTTTTTATCTCGAGGACGAATACGGGATCCGGATCGAGAATCTGGTGCTCGCGGAAAAAACGGGCAGTGTTTCGAGCACCGGCGTGGCTATGTTGCGTTTCCGGACGCTCACTACGGTCCCGATCGACCATCGTCTGATCCTTTTGCCGCTGCTGAATATCGAAGAGAGAAAGTGGCTGAACGCCTATCACCACGATGTCTGGCAATCCTATCGCGAGCGGCTCGATTACCCAGAAGCGGAGTGGCTTCGGACCATGACGTCTCCCCTATGAGAGGGTCACTTCCCGGGAGGCGGTTCAACTTTTACTTCTATTTCCTCATTCGGATCGATACCAAGCGCATTGAGTTCAAGGCTCAGAGACCTGACAAGCGCGTTCTCAAGGAAGCTGTTTTCGATCGCTCTTCTCGAGCCGATGGTTTCAAGGACGATGATATAGCTGTGGTCAAAGAAGTTGTTGACGTAGTACCCCTTGACGTATTTTCGCTCAATCCCGTCGTAGCCGGGTATCGGGTCAACGACAAGGTAGTACTCGACCCCTCTTATGTCGTCGCGAAGTTCCAGGTGTTCGACCTCATGCCGTTTTGAAGCGGCTTTGCCGACGTGGTTTTCGAGGATGAAGCGGTCGAAAGTTGACTGCGTGATCTTCGTCTGGCCGAAATCGTACAGGTAGGCATTGAACAGCATGTGCTTCTGATAAAACGGGTCCAGGAACACGGCCGACAGCTTGCGGAGAGGCCCTTTTTCGGAAAATACGGGCTCCTCAAGATAGGGAGGCGCGGCCGGTGGAACAATCACGGAAATGCGGCCATCCCTATCGAGCGGCGTTACTTTCCAATCGGGGTAAATCGCGCCCCCCTGTTTCGGGTCGTACTTGTCCAGGCGCAGTGATGAAAGGAATTTGCTGGTTCTGTAATTGTCGAGGTGCGCAACTGGTGCGATTACCATTTGCTGGACCTTCGTTCTCTGGTCGGCGTAGAAACGGGCGATAACGCCGATCTGCGTATCTCCGTCGACGGGAAGGTGGATACGGATTTCCTGTCCCCGGAACCCGTTCCAGCGTCTCGACGACGTATCAATGACTTCGCCGCCGATACTCTCGAAATGTTCCTTATAGCGCTTCAGGACCTCCCCAAGGTAATTGTCGGTTGTCGCAAGGAACAGGTTGTCGCCCCAGGTCTGGTCGAGTCGGATCAGGTAGTGCCTTGTCTGTCCCGGCGCGCCTTCGATGGGTTCCGTCAGTTTCATTTCGCTGTACTGGACGACATCCTCGATGGAGGTACGCATACGGCTGTAAGATATTTCCGGCGCGGAGGGAAAATCGACTTCAAACATGCCGGTTTCTGACCGGTAATGTTCCCACAGTTCCGCCCGCGCCGGGCCGGTGGCCAGGAGAAGTACGGCGGCGGCGATTGTTACGAAAAGCGCAAAATGTTTCATGGAATAAGTGTGTCCGACTAAAAGATAAAAAACCAGTTTTTATATTCTATCAAGCCGGTAAATAAAATGACAAAACCGCCCTGGTAAACAGGCGGTTTTGCAAAGAAAATCCTGCAGGACAGTCGATTGCCTCAGGGAATTAGACGCCTTCGCGTTCACGACGCTTGCGGTCCAGTTTGCGCCAGCGGCGGACGGACTCGGCCTTTTCGCGGGCCTTGCGTTCGGACGGTTTTTCGTAGTTGCGGCGCAGCTTCATCTCGCGAAAGATACCTTCGCGCTGCATTTTCTTCTTCAGGACCTTGAGGGCCTGATCTACGTTGTTGTCTCGTACGGAAACGCTAACCAATTTAAATCACCTCTTTCCATTCTGAATTTGCCATCCGCGCAAATCATGGCGCGCAGAAAGCCAGACGTTCCTATCATTTGACAAGCGCGATGTAAAAGGAAAAATTACGTCATGTTTCGTTCAAGCGCTGGATTTATTGGCATTGTCGCTCTGACGCTGGTTGTCTGTGCCTCGATTGCGCCGTCGTCGGCGGCTGGGCGCGACGTGGCTCGCGGAAAGGCGATTGCTGTCGTGACTCCGGACGTCCGTGCCTCGCAGGCTGCCTGGGCTGTTCTGCAAGCCGGTGGCAGCGCGGCGGATGCGGCGGTATCGGCCCAGCTTGTACTCGGTCTTGTCCGACCGGACCTGACCGGGTTCGGTGGGGGCGGATTCGCTCTCCATCTGGATTCGGCGACCGGAGTTCTCCAGGCCTTCGATGCCCGTGAGGCAGCGCCCGCCAATGCCGGGCGGTACTTGCTCACCGATGCGAATGGCGCGCCGCTTGAAACCTCCAGAGCGGCAGTCGGCGGGCGTGCTGTCGGAGTTCCGGGAACGCCCGCGCTTCTTGCTGCGCTGCACGAGGTTGGGGGGGCGTTGACGTGGGCGGATGTTACGGGGCCAGCAATCTGGCTTGCCGAGAAGGGATTTGCAGTCTCGCCCGAACTTGCCCGGGCGATCGAGGCGCATCGAAGCGCACTTGGCACGTATTCCGGGAGCAGCGAGTATTTCCTGACGGGCTTCGGCGAACCGAGACCAGCAGGCGACACGCTCTACAATCATCATTATGCAGAAACGTTAAGGACGTTTGCCGTGCACGGACCGGCGGAATTCTACAGCGGCGATACGGCGACCGGCATCGTGCGGGCAGTGAGAGAACTCGCCGCGGACAACCGTGGCCTTTTGACGCTCGAGGATATTGAGCATTATGCCGTCCGATCTCATGCGCCGCTCTGCACGCCTTACCGGGGCCATGCCGTCTGCTCGCCCGGCGCGCCATCGAGCGGCGTGACTGTTCTCGAAGCCATGGCAATTCTTGCCCATCTGGATCTGGCCGCCGGGCGCAATAGCATTGATGGCTGGCGTCCGTTGGCGCAGGCGAGCCGGATGGCCTTTGCCGACCGGGCACTTTACCTGACGGATCCCGTTTTTATGCCGGTTCCGGAAACGTCGCTGATCGCGTCCGAATACGGAGCGGTCAAGGCAGCGAACCGCTCTTCATCCCTCTCCGCGGAAAACGGAGACTGGGCTCCTCATGCGGCAGAAGCAGGGGAGGAGGGCGCTTTCATTTCGGTTGTTGATGCGCGCGGCAATGCGGTCTCGATGGCGACCGGCCTCGGCGAGCGGTTTGGCGCGCACCTGATGGCTGACGGGTTTTTGCTGAACGCGGCGCTCACAGACTTTTCGTTTCTTCCTTCAGAAGGAGAGCGCCGGATCGCCAATCACGTGGCAGGAATGAAACGCCCGCGTTCCATGCTTGCTCCTGTCATGGTATTCGATAGCACCGGCAGGCTGGTTCTCTCACTCGGAGCGGCACAAGGGGCGCAGAGCGTTGCGGTTCTCGTAGCCGATCTGGTCGCTTTGCTCGATTGGGGAATGTCTCTCGAGGAGGCGCTCGGACTGCCAGGTTTCGCGGCCATCGACACAGTTTTTGTCGAGGAGGGGCTTGGGGGCATTCCTCGCCTGCTTGAGCGGGATGGTTTTACTGTAAGATCCCAGACTCTCGCCACTTCCATTGCCGGAATAGACCTTCGGAACAAACGTGTCTCCGCCGTGGCGGCAGGAGCGGAAAAAGGGCTTGCGAAGGCAGAATAGTAATTCAGGCGGCGGTGCGCGCCTTAAGGTTTAAGGCCGCGTCGAGGAGGGCTTTAGTGTATTCTTCGCGCGGATTCCGGAAAATTTGTTCGGCCGGACCCGACTCGACAACCCGCCCGTCCTTCATGACGAGCAGATCGTGGGCCATCGCCCGCACGACCCGCAAATCGTGGCTGATGAACATATAGGCAAGACTGTGCCGGTCCTGTAACTCGCGCAACAGGTCGACGATCTGGGCCTGGACCGAGACGTCGAGCGCCGAGGTTGGCTCGTCCAGAACGACTAATTTCGGGTGCAGGACCATCGCCCGGGCGATGGAAATGCGCTGGCGCTGCCCGCCCGAGAATTCGTGCGGATAGCGGTGGCGGGTCTTCGGGTCCATATGCACGTCCTTGAGCGCTTGCACGACACGCTCGTCGCGGTCTTTGGCATCAAGGTCGGGGGAATGGATTTTCAGGCCCTCACCGATAATGGAGGCGACCGTCATGCGCGGCGAGAGCGAGCCGTAGGGGTCCTGAAAGACGATCTGCATTTTCGCGCGCAGCGGTCGCATCTGCTTGCGACCAAAATGGGAGATGTCCATCCCTTCAAACCGCACGGTACCCATCCCGTCAAGCAGGCGCAGGAGCGCGAAACCCAGTGTGCTCTTGCCTGAACCGCTCTCGCCCACGACGCCAAGCGTATGACCGGAGCGAATCTCGACATCGAGTCCGTCCACGGCCCGAACCCAGTCTTTGGGTTTGCCCCAGAAGCTCCTGTCCTTGGGGAAGTGGACCTTGACGTCCTTTCCCTCGAGAATAATGTCCGCGCCCTTGCTTTGGGCGGGCGGATTGTCCTTGGGCTGCGCGTTCAGCAGCATTTTCGTGTAATCGTGCTGTGGCCTAACGAAGAGCTTTTTCGTGGTGTTCTGCTCAACCAGCTTGCCATCCTTCATCACGCAAATGCGATCTGCCATCTTCTCGACGATGGAGAGGTCATGTGTAATCAGGAGCAAAGCCATGCCGAGTTTGCTTTGAAGGTCCTTGAGGAGTTCAAGGATCTGCGCCTGTACCGTAACGTCGAGCGCTGTTGTAGGCTCGTCGGCGATCAAAAGGTCCGGCTCGTTCGCGAGCGCCATGGCGATCATGACGCGCTGGCGCTGCCCGCCGGACAGTTCGTGCGGGTAGGCGCCAAGGCGACTTTTGAGCATCGGCAGGCCGACGAGGTCGAGCAACTCGCAAACCCGCCGCCGGACCTGTTCCCGGTCCAGCCCCTGATGGAGTTCGAGCGTTTCGCCGATCTGCTTTTCGATGGTGTGCAGCGGGTTCAGCGAGCTTTGCGGTTCCTGAAAGATCATGCCAATCCGCCGCCCGCGCATGGCCCGCAAGGTCTTCTCCTGCGCCCCGACCACTTCCTGTCCGTCAAAGACGATCGAGGATTCATCCGTATGACTGGCGAGCGGGTAGGGGAGAAGCTGCATCACCGAGAGCGCCGTAACCGACTTTCCCGACCCGCTCTCGCCGACGAGCGCGAGCGTCTCGCCCTTTGCGATATCGAACGAAACGTCGTCCACGGCCCTGAACACTCCCGATGGCGTCCGGAAATCGACGGAGAGATTTTTGATCGATAGCAGCGTGTCTGTCATGTGTACAGAGTAGAGAAGGTTCGGGAGGATGTGAAGGTGTTACGATTTTTACGCTTCCACCTTGCGCTGACGGCTATAGTTTGAGGACCCCGTAAACCCTCTCGTCAATCTCCGCCTTCACGTTCCGCATCTCCTCAAGCGATAGTTCATCCAGCCGTACGCCCTTGTTTTCGGCCATCTTCACGATCTGGCCCGTGATATGGTGCGCCTCACGAAACGGCAGGCCAAGCTCCATCACGAGCCAGTCGGCAAGGCGCGTGGCGGTGGCGTAGCCTTCTTCGGCGGCTTCGCGCATGCGCCGGTCATTCCACTGTGCGCTGTCGATCATCCCATTCATGGCATCAAGGCACAGGCAGAGCGTATCGAAACTATCGAAAACCGGCTCCTTGTCTTCCTGCAAATCCTTGTTGTAAGCGAGCGGAAGGCCCTTGAGCACGGTCATCATCTGCACCAGGTTTCCGGTCAAACGCCCGGTTTTTCCGCGCACGAGCTCGGCGGCGTCCGGGTTTTTCTTCTGCGGCATGATGGATGAGCCGGTGCTCCATGCATCCGAAAGGCGCAGGAATCCGAATTGCGGGGTGCTCCAGAGGATCACTTCTTCGGCAAGGCGCGATAGGTGAAGACCGGTTTGCGCGCAGGCGAAGAGGAATTCATTGGCAAAGTCCCGCGCCGAGACCGCGTCCATCGTGTTCGGCATGGGCCGCTGGAAGCCGAGCTCTCGCGCTGTGAACTCCCGGTCGACAGGAAAGGGCGTTCCGGCAAGAGCCGCCGCGCCGAGGGGGCATTCATTGACACGCCCCCGGCAGTCAATGATCCGGCCCTTGTCGCGCTCGAGCATGTCGCGGTAGGCGAGGAAATGCATGGCGAGCGTAATTGGCTGTGCGATCTGCAGATGGGTGAAGCCCGGCATAACAGTCTTCTCATGCTGGTCCGCAAGAGATTCCAGAGTGCGCTGGAAGTTCTGGATGCTCGCTTCGAGCGTCGCGCAGGCATCCCGCACCCAAAGCCGGAAGTCGGTCGCGACCTGGTCGTTGCGCGAGCGCGCAGTGTGCAAGCGACCGGCGGCATCGCCGATCAGCTCTTTGAGGCGCGCTTCGACGTTCATATGAACATCCTCGAATTCGATCTTGAATTCAAAGCGCCCTTCGGCGATTTCCTGTTCGATCTGCGCAAGGCCATCAAGGATTTTCTGGCCGTCTTCTTCGGGGATAATCGACTGGCGCATCAGCATTGTACAATGCGCCTTCGAGGCAAGGATGTCCTGCCTCCAGAAGCGCTTGTCCACGCCGATCGAGGCGTTAATCTGTTCCATGATGTCGGCGGGCTTGTCCTCAAACCGCCCGCCCCAGATGCTGCTGCTTTCGCTCATCATTTGCACTCCTCGCTGCCGGATGACTGGTTGTCCCATGAAACGCACCGTCGTTTCAAGAGTAGGCGAGGCCATGGACAAGACTTTCTGGATTTCGCTACTGGTCGTAACCGGTTTTGCCGCGGTGCATGTATTTGGGCGGGTGTTGAAGTTCCTCGACGTCATCCCGCGAAGCCGCTGGCTTTCCTTCGCGGGGGGTGTTTCCATCGCCTATGTGTTCCTGCACATCATGCCGGAACTTGCGAGTTTCCGGGAAAACGCCGGTTTTACCACCGAACAGCATATCTATCTCTGGGCGATGGGCGGGCTGGTCGCGTTTTACGGGCTCGAGCGCCTGATCGTGACGCATCAGGAAAGCGGCGAGGCGCGCGCGTTGCCGGGAGGCGTTTATCACCTCCATCTTGCAAGTTTTTCGGCCTATAACGCACTGGTCGGCTACCTGCTCCTTCACAGAGTGGAGGAGGGGGGCGGCGCTGGTGCGATGGTTTTGTTCGGGGCGGCGCTCGGACTGCACTTTCTTGTAAACGATCGCGCCCTCGCGGAGGATCACGGCGACCGCTACCACAGCCACGGACGCTGGATACTCGCAGCCGCGGCCTTCGCGGGGTGGGGGATCGGGTGGCTGTACAGCTTGCCCGAATACGGGGTCGCCGTTCTGTTTGCGGTTCTCGCGGGCGGAATCATTTTGAACACCATCAAGGAAGAGCTTCCCGAAAAACGCCGTAGCCGCTTTGGGGCGTTCGCAGCCGGTGCCGCGCTTTATGCCGTCCTCCTTCTGGCGGCTTCGTGAACTTTTGAAGGAGGCGTGCATTGGAAGGACCGGAACCAAAAAGAAAAAGAGGAGAGGGAACATGGCGCTTGCACGGTCCGACGACAGCATGCTCGGCGATCTTCTCAAAATCCTGCTGGCGCTGGTGCTGCCGCCGCTCGGGGTTTTGATCGAGGTCGGTTTAACGAAACATTTCTGGATCAACATCCTGCTGACGTTGCTCGGCTTCCTGCCGGGCATGATCCATGCGGTATACGTTATTGCGAAGCATTGACCCGGTGGGGCCGGTGCCGATCTGACGCCGACGTCGTCAGGGGATACGTTTGTTCCGCGCTCCCCGGGTGATGATTCGGTGCACCCGCAAACGAATGGCATTGATCTTTATGAACCCTTCCGCGTCCTGCTGGTTGTAGCCGCCTTCCTCGTCCATCGAGGATTGTTTCGGGTCGTACAGGGCGTGGGGGGACGTGCGGGCGAGCGGGTAGGCGCAGCCCTTGTAGAGTTTGACGCGCACGGTGCCGTCGATGAGTTCCTGACTCTTGTCGATGGCGGCCATGAGGAATTCCATCTCGGGCGAGAACCAGAAGCCGTTATAAATCAGCTCGGCCACTTTCGCGGACAGGGAATCGCGGATGCGCATGACCTCGCGGTCCATGGTGAGGCCTTCGAGGTCGCGGTGGGCCGCAAACAGGATCGTGCCGCCGGGCGTCTCGTAAACGCCCCGGCTCTTGATGCCGACAAAGCGGTTTTCGACCATGTCGAGGCGGCCGATTCCATGGCGTGCGCCCACGGTATTGAGATATTCGAATAGCTCGAGCGGGTCGGAGAGGCTCGTGCCTTCCGCTTCGTTCTGGACCTTGACCGGGATGCCGTCCTTGAACGTCAGGGCAATGATTTCCGGCGTGTCCGGGGCGTCTTCGGGCGCGCAGGTCCTGGAGTAAATCTCTTCGTCGCAGGCATAGTCCGGGTCTTCGAGAATCCCGGCCTCGTGCGAGATGTGCAGGAGGTTGTCGTCCTCGGAATAGGGCTTCTTGCGCGAGGCGGTGACCGGAATGCCGTGCTGTTCGGCGTAGTGCAGCATGTCGGTGCGGCCCCGGAAGCGGTTCAGGAATTCCGGCATCTTCCACGGTGCGAGCACTTCGATATCTGGCTTGAGCGCGTAATAGGACAGTTCGAAGCGGACCTGATCGTTGCCCTTGCCGGTTGCGCCGTGGCTGACGAACCGCGCGCCTTCCCGTTCGGCGATCTCGATCTGGCGTTTTGCGATGATCGGGCGGGCGACGGAGGTGCCGAGCAGATAGCGGCCCTCATACATCGCGCCCGCCTTGAAGGTCGGGAAAATGTAATCGGTGACGAATTCACGCTTCAGGTCCTCGATATAGACTTTCGACGCGCCGACTTTCAGCGCCTTGTCGCGCGCGGCTTCGAAGTCTTCCTTCTGCCCGACATCGGCGATATAGGCGACCACCTCATAGCCTTCCTCAAGCAGCCACTTCAAAATCACCGACGTATCCAGCCCGCCGGAATAGGCGAGAACGACTTTATCCTTGCTCATG
>RZZS01000181.1 GCA_009929775.1 Alphaproteobacteria bacterium | reverse complement strand
CGGAGATCCCGCCCAGCATTTCTACGATGCTCCCCATTTCACTCCCCTTCGTTGTCGTTGTGCCGCGCATCATCGCGCGGCGTGGTTGGGTTGTCCGGGCTCGCAAGCTTGCGAGGTGCCCGGCCTGAGCCGGGCTGTTGGTGTTAGGAAATAACGATCCGCGCGGCCCGATCTTCCCACGGCCATTCGCTTGCGTCTTCGTTCTCAACGTCGTCTTCGTCGAAGAGAAAGATCATCCGCGCGTCGACGTGTTCGCCGTCGTGAAATATCGTTCCATCTGCCGCCCACTCCTGGTCCCATCCGTGGTCGCGAGACCCATTCAGGGATCGGCTCGTGGGGAAGCACTCGTGCTCAGTGGTGAAGTCGTCGAATCTCGCGTAAGAGACGACTTCGTTGTTCAGCTCGACAGGGATCATGGGACTGGCGTTCATTGATTTTCTCCTGGTCGGCGCCCCGTTGCCGGGGCTTGGTTGTTATTGCTCGACTATCGGAAGATACCCGCGCTTCGCGGTATCCATAACCACATGCTTCTTAGTCGCTTCCGGCGCGTAGCGGGAATCAGGGACGCGGATACAGCCAGGCGTTGCCTTTTGGTCGCTGTAGTAGACGCCCCAAGATCCGTCGTTAAGCCGCTTGATGGTTGCTGTTTTGGTCATGTCGTCTCTCCGGGTTGGTCGCCCCTTGCGGGGCTCGGCGGTTTAGATGTTCATTCCGTCTGGACCGAGCCGGCCCAGGCTGCCGATTGCGGCGATCTCGCCGTCTGCTGCCATCCGGCAAATGAGGTATTGCCTCGCCCAACGATAGACCGGCTTATTCCACACATCGGCGGCAGCCTGCGGGCCAGCGCTGTCGTGAGCGTCCAACATTCCGCTCACCAGTTCCCCAGCAAGCTCGTAGGCGCAGCGCTCTGCTACGCTTTGCACGCTTTCCGCAGGAGTAGCGTTCGCGTTGATCTGCGGTCCGCTTCCGTGGGGCGGAAAGTACCTCTCTGCTGCGTTTAAGAATTTTTGAATGTTCATCTGTCTCTCCGGTTGGTGTCGCTCTCTGATGCCTTCAGTATAGTCCGTGATTCTCACATTGCAAGGGCTATTTAGCCTTAATTGCGGATTCTTTTACCATCCTTTCCGCAATCCCCTTCAGCTCATCCTCCCGCGCAATCGGGACAATCAGTCGCACCGGCTTAAGCCCCTCGCGCCGTAGCCGTGCGGTGCGGTCACGCTGGCGTTCGCGGGCGGTTTTGGGGGCGGTCATGCTGCGATCTCGCGGAGTTGGTCGACCAGGTGTGCCATGTTCGCGACGTGGCTCCAGTTGGTTGCAT
>RZZS01000105.1 GCA_009929775.1 Alphaproteobacteria bacterium | reverse complement strand
AGCAAGGCACCCTGGCCCTGTTTGAGGCTTTGTCGAACCCAGCGGCGAAACACGGTCTCCCACGGCTCGTCGCGAACCGGCTCGGAAAAGGAGGCGTTGAGCTCGGGCGGGAGATCCTCGGCGTGAATCTCTTTGCCCGAGGCCATGACCGTGACCCAGCGGGCGGTGTTCTCGAGCTGGCGAACATTGCCGGGCCAGTCGAGCCGTTTCAGATGCTCGATTGCGCTCGGCGCGAGTACCTTCGGCTCGCACGTCAGCTCCAAGGCCGCTTGGGCGAGGAAGTGCCGCATCAAGACGGGGACGTCTTCGCGCCGATTGCGCAGCGCGGGGAGATGAATCCGGATGACGTTGAGACGGTGGAACAAGTCTTCGCGAAAACGGCCTTGCCGAACCAATTCTTCGAGGTTTTGGTGTGTCGCCGCGATGATCCGCACGTCCACCCGCGTCGGGGCAACGCCGCCGACACGATAGAACTCGCCATCGGCGAGGACCCGCAGGAGTCGGGTTTGAAGCTCGGCAGGCATATCGCCGATCTCGTCGAGGAACAAGGTCCCCCCGTCGGCTTGCTCGAATCGCCCTTCACGGCGACTTTGAGCCCCCGTGAATGAGCCGCGCTCATGGCCGAACAGCTCCGATTCCAGAAGATCTCTCGGGATTGCGGCCATGTTCAGGGCGATGAAGGGTCGATCGCTGCGCGGACTGTGGCGGTGCAGTGCGCGTGCGACCAACTCTTTCCCGGTTCCGGATTCGCCGTTGATCAGAACCGTGATGTTGGAGCGCGCAAGACGGCCGATTGCCCGAAAGACCTCCTGCATGGCCGGGGCCTCACCGATGATATCCGGCGCTTTGGTCATCAGGATCTCTTCCGGGCGCTCCTCGCGACCGCGCCGACAAGCCCGGTTGACCTGTCCGACAGCCTCGTCGAGATCAAATGGTTTGGGCAGATATTCGAAGGCACCGCCATGAAAGGCCGACACCGCGCTGTCGAGATCGGAATGTGCGGTCATGATGATCACGGGCAGCCCGGGATAGCGGGCCGAGACCTGTCGCAGAAGATCCAACCCGTCGATTCCCGGCATGCGGATATCGGTCAGGATGACATCGGGCTGCTCACGCTGGAGCGCCTCCATGACACCGACCCCGTTGGAGAAACAGGTCACGTGCATCTCGGCCTTGCGCAATGCGCGCTCGAGCACCCAGCGGATAGACCTGTCGTCGTCGATGACCCAGACCTTGGGCTCGCGATTATTCATAGTCCGTCTCCAACGGCAGATAGACGTAAAACGTAGTCTCGCCAGGCCGACTCTCGCACTCGATGAGGCCTCCATGTTGATTGATGAGCTCTTGGGCAATGGGTAGGCCTAGCCCGGTACCGCCTTGATGGCCCGAGACCATCGGAAAAAAGATTCGATCCTCGATCTCCTGCGGGATTCCGGGTCCGTCATCACGGATCTGCGCCTGCAGCACAAGTCGATGACGTCGGTTTCCGATCGTGAATTGACGCAGAACCCGAGTGCGCAGCTCGATGCGCCCGGTCACTCCGGCAGCGGCGGCGGCGTTGCGAGCCAGGTTCAAGAATGCCTGAATCAAGCGATCCTGATCGGCCATGAAATCCGGGATACTCGGGTCATAGTCACGCTGCACGCGCGGCCCCGTCGGCGACTCCGCGAGGATAAGTCCACGGACATGCTCAAGGACATTGTGGATATTGACCGAGGCACGCCGCGGCAAGCGATTGGGGCCGACCATCCGGTTGACCAGATCCTGGAGCCGGTCGGCCTCGTCAATGATGATTCGCGTGTATTCACGCAACCCGGGGTCGGGTAGCTCCTGTTCGAGCAACTGCGCGGCACCGCGCAGTCCGCCGAGCGGGTTCTTGATCTCGTGGGCTAAACCGCGAATCAGGGCCTGGGTTGCCTGGTGCTGAGAAAGCAGATGTTCCTCGCGGGTGATCCGAAGTTGACGGTCGACCTGCGCGAGCTCGACGAGCACTTGATCTTGCGCATCGAAATGGTGCAGCGGCAAGACGGTGCAGTTCACCGTCTTGGTGCGCCCGTCGCCCGCAACGACATTGATCTCTCGCTCGGTAAAGGGGTGCCGCGAATCCAAGGCAGCTTTCAGACGCTCTTCAACCTGATGGTCGGGGCAGGGAAGCAGGTCTAGAGCATGGTGTCCGATCATGTGTCGAGCACTGATCTCAAAGAGCATCTCGGCGGCGGGGTTGAGGTAAAGGAGACGTAACTCCTTGTTGAATAGTAGGACAGCCGTGTTCAGGTGATCGAGAATCGTCCGCTCTAGGGCCGGCTTCGGGGCTGGCTGAATACTCATGATTTCTCATCCGAACGGCTGACAAGCTCGCGCGTGACCGAGGGCGCACGCGAAGACGGAGGGTTTGGCGTCGACGATCGGGCTGCGAGAGGCTTTGCGCAGGCGAACGGCGCGACACGCGGACTCGGGTCGGCATACCGACACCGAGGACATGCGAAACTCATACCATCGCAGCTCGGCCTGAGCCGATCTGAAAAGCCACTTAAATAACCGAAGCTTAGGGTAAAAGCCCAGGGGGAGCCGATTGTCGCAGCTCGACATTGAGCAACGGGGTCGACGCGACGACGCTGCCGAGCGCATCCAGCACGCGCGCTTGAATGCGGTGCGCTTGGAAGCCGACGCCCTGGATTTGAAATCCTGTCGATCCCGCCTCGACGGCGACCGCACGGTCGTCGAGTACGAGGTCGAGACGATGTCCGTCGAGTAACGGCGGCTCCAACAGCAGCTGGACTTCGAGTGTATCGGTCGGCTGAATCAGGACAGCTCCCGTGGTCGGTAACAGGATATCGAAGGCCGCGTAGGGTCCGAGAAACGGCTCATCCCCCGCCGCGGCCTCACCCTTAGGGGCGGAATCGCCAGCTGGACCGGTATCGGGAGCAATGCGCTGCGCCGCCGCATCCGGAGGTCGTCGATCCGAGAAATGAGTGCGTCCGTCGGTGTCGACCCAGCGAAAGATCTCCGCGCCAGATCCCTGGGGCGCGAAAAAAACGAGGGCAACGAACAGATGTTTGATCATGCCCGAAGAATAGTCGACCCGGATTTCGGGCTCAACCGGAAACGAAAGAGGCCCCTTGCGGGGCCTCGTCTACACGCCCGAAAACCGCTCGGATTTAGAGACTGTAATACATGTCGAACTCGACCGGATGTGTGGTCATACGGATGCGAGTGACTTCTCCCATCTTCAGAGCGATGTAGGCATCGATCAGATCGTCGGTGAAGACGCCGCCGGCGGTGAGATATTCCCGATCCTTGTCCAAGTATTCCAAGGCCATATCCAGGGAGTGACAGACCGTCGGGATGGACTTGGCCTCTTCGCGCGGTAAATCGTAGAGATCCTTATCCATGGCATCGCCCGGATGGATCTTGTTCTGGATGCCGTCCAGACCGGCCATCATCATCGCGGCGAAAGCCAGATAGGGATTGCAGGTCGAATCGGGAAAACGGACCTCGATACGACGGCCCTTGGGACTGGCGACATAGGGAATTCGAACGGAGGCGGACCGGTTGCGCGCCGAATAGGCGAGCATCACGGGGGCTTCAAAGCCGGGCACCAAACGTTTGTAGGAGTTGGTGGAGGGGTTGGTCAAGGCATTGAGAGAGCGGGCGTGCTTGATGATGCCGCCGATGTAATAGAGTGCGGTGTCGGACAAGCCTGCGTACTTGTCGCCGGCGAAGATGTTCTGGCCGTCTTTGCTCAGCGACTGATGGACATGCATGCCGCTGCCGTTGTCGCCGACCAGCGGCTTGGGCATGAAGGTCGCTGTCTTGCCGTAGGCATGAGCAACGTTTTGAACGACGTACTTGGTGATCTGGTTTTTGTCTGCGCGCGAAACAAGGGTATCGAACTGGGTGCCGATCTCGCATTGGCCCGCGGTTGCGACCTCATGGTGATGCACCTCGACCGGCACACCCATCTCTTCGAGCGTCAGACACATAGCTGCGCGAATATCGTTCAGCGAATCAACCGGCTGGACAGGGAAGTAGCCGCCTTTCGTGCTCGGGCGATGCCCCATATTGCCGTCGGCGAAGACACGCTCCGAGTTCCAGCCGGCCTCTTCGGAATCGATCTTGTAGAAGGCCCCGCTCATGTCAGCGCCCCAGCGCACATCGTCCAGAATAAAGAATTCGGGCTCCGGACCGAAGTACGCCGTATCGCCGATGCCCGTCGACTTCAGATAGGCTTCGGCGCGCTTGCCCAGGGAGCGCGGGTCGCGCTCGTACCCGGTCATGGTGTCGGGTTCCAGGATATCGCAGCGGATGATCAGGGTGTTCTCGTCCGTGAAGGGATCCATGACGGCGGTGGAGGGTTCCGGCATCAGGACCATGTCCGACGCCTCGATTCCCTTCCAACCCGCGATCGACGAGCCGTCGAACATCTTGCCGTCCCTGAAAAGGTCTTCGTCGACCACCCGCGCCGGCATCGAGACGTGTTGCTCTTTGCCGCGTGTGTCGGTGAAGCGAAGGTCGACGAACTTCACGTCGTTGTCCTTGATCATTTTGATCACGTCTGTCATTTGGGATTTCTCCGCTGCTGTGGGTTCGGGGGAAACATGGCCGGACGGCGGCATGGTCGTTCTGTCGCCTTCGGGCGCATCGAGGCCGCTCGGAGCCTAGCAGGTCGCCCTTCAGGCTGCACGACTCGCGATGGGTCGGCGCGTCGCAGTGAGTCGGTCTGTTTGGATGTCCTCCGAGTCGAAGACGACACCGGGGACAACCGGCGCTGTCGATCACCTCGGGGCCGTCTAGCATCTACCGAGCCAAAACATCGTTCGGGGTCTCCCCTGACTGGATCGGTGCACAGCTATCGCTCTGAAATGATCTCAATACGTTGTTTTAATAAGGATATTTTAAGCGCGACAAGAGTCGCTGGTTGATCGCAGTCGCGCGAGACCAGACGCTGAGGACCGGGGGACAAGAGGTTCCGCCGCCTGCTCCGGCATGTTTGCACCTCAATGAGGCTCATCAGGTCACAATGCACCGAGATGGTGCATCTACGACCCGAACAGGATTCGTACATCGCGGAACACTGGATCGTCCGTGATCGCTGCGGCGAGTCGCTCGCGCAGCAAGACCGCATCCGCGCCCTGTCGCCGGCACGCGGCCAGCGGAAAATGGACCTCGATGTCGATCTGACCCCGGATGTAATGGAAGACGATCCGCTCACGCTCGTTCGCCTCCGGAATCGCCGACCAGAGCGAAGCGAGGCGGGCCATCGCTTCGGCCCTCAACGGGAGCCCGACCGGAGGAGGAAACCGATCGTCGTCTTCGGGATCGATATGCACGGTCACATCGGTGATCTCGTCGATCTCGCGCTTGAGTCGATGCTCCACCAAAAGGCTGATCATGTGCCCTTCGGAAACGCTGACGAGTGGATCGACCAGGATATGGACGTCGGCCGAGACCAGTCCGGCATAGCGGCGAGTCCGCAGCATATGGATATCACGCACGCCGCCGACCGATCGAATGGTCTCCTTGACCTCCTTCAGCCGCTCGGTTTCAAGCCCGGTATCGACCAGTTCGTTGATGGCCTCCCAGCCCAGCTCCCAACCGATCTTTGCGATCATGATCGCGACCACGACCGCCGCGATCGCGTCCAGATAGGTCAGGCCGGCCATGGTCCCGGCAATCCCGACCAGAACAACCACCGAAGACACGGCATCCGTTCGATGGTGCCAAGCATTGGCGCGCAGCAGATCCGACTTGACGCGCTTGGCATAGCCGAGCGTCCACCAGTAAAGCCATTCCTTGACCAGGATCGATGCCAAGGCCGCGAGCAGGGTCAATGGCTCCGGCTGGAGTAAGGCTGCCGGCTGAAACAACCGCTCGATGGAATCCCAGGCAATGCCGACGGCCACGGCGATCAGCAGTAAACCCAGCAGAAGGGTTGCAACCGTTTCGTACCGGGCGTGCCCGTATGGATGATCGTGATCGGGTTCTTGGCTGGCGCGGCGGCCGGCCAACAGGACCAACAGGTCGGAGAAGAGATCCGAGAGCGAATGGATCCCGTCGGCAACGAGCGCTTGAGAGTGTCCGAAGACCCCTGCGATGATCTTCACGACGGACAGCACGAGATTGATCGCCGCCCCGACGATGGCCGTGTGTGTCACGGCGTGGCGGCGCTCGGCTGACGCGTCTTTGAACCTGCGCATGGCGGGAAGAATCTAAGGTTACGTTTGGCGGCCGGCTCGGGGCCGAGGATTCGCGGAGTCGATTGCGCTAGGGTACCAGGCGATGGCGCGATTTGCGCGGACCGGCGGTCGCGGCGAGACGATCCCCTCGGATCAGCCGTGCCGATCGGACCCCGTCGGCGATCGTTGTAACGTTGCCGCAGCCTCGCCGATCGGCGCTATACTGCCCGATTTTCATCAACACTGGGCCGAAGGAGTACGATCTTGAGTCTCGATCGCGAGGATGTCTCGACCTTTCAGGGCCTCGTTTTTGCCCTCGAGCGTTACTGGGCCGAG
>RZZS01000180.1 GCA_009929775.1 Alphaproteobacteria bacterium | reverse complement strand
CATCTCCAAGGCCGACCTGCTCCTCAAAGGCGAAGGGGCCGAGGCAGAGAACATGAAGTACGGTTCCACGCTTTCCATCGATGCCTTCCCGTCGCAGGAATTCGATTTCATGCTCTCCAATCCCCCTTACGGCAAGAGCTGGAAGACCGACCTGGAGCGCCTCGGCGGCAAGGGGGATATCAAGGACCCGCGCTTTGTCACCCAGCACGGTGGCGACCCGGAATACAAGATGATCACCCGCTCCTCGGACGGGCAGCTCATGTTCCTGGTCAACAAGCTCTCCAAGATGAAGCACACCACCCGCCTCGGCAGCCGCATCGCCGAGGTTCACAACGGCTCGTCGCTCTTCACCGGCGACGCCGGTCAGGGCGAGAGCAACATCCGCCGCTGGATCATCGAAAACGACTGGCTGGAGGCCATAATCGCCCTGCCGGAGAACATGTTCTACAACACCGGCATCGCCACCTACATCTGGATGCTCACCAACCGCAAGAGCGAAGAGCGCAAAGGCAAGGTCCAGCTCATCGACGCCACCGAATGGTTCGTGCCGCTGCGCCGCAACCTCGGCAAGAAGAACTGCGAGTTCTCCGAGGACCATATCCGCGCCATCTGCGACCTGGTGGTGAATCCGGTCGAGACCGGGAAATCCAAGATCTTCCCCAACGAGGCCTTCGGCTACTGGAAGGTGACGGTGGACCGTCCCCTGCGCCTCGCTGTCGGCCTGAGTCCGGCCCGGCTGGAACGGTTTGTGAAAACCTGCGCCAAGGCCAAGGAAGAGCCGCTATCCAACCTGGCCCACCGCGTGACCGAGACATTCGGAGCCGGTCCGCATCTGGACTTCAACGCCTTCATGGACGCCTGTGACATCGATGCCGACAAACACGGCGTCAAGCTCACCGCCAAGCGCAAGAAGCTGCTGCAAAGCGAGCTCTGCGACACCCGCGAGGACGCCGCGCCGGTGCTGAAGAAAATTTACAAACCCGGCAAGGCCACACCCGATCCCATCCACGGCCTGTTCGAGGCCGAGGTGAACGGCAAGACCTGTGTGGTCGAATACGAGCCGGATACCGCACTGCGTGACAGCGAGCAGGTGCCTCTACTGGAAGAAGGCGGCATCGAGGCATTCTTCCGGCGTGAAGTGCTGCCCTACACCCCGGACGCCTGGATCGACCCGGGCAAGACCCAGGTGGGCTACGAAATCTCCTTCACCCGCCATTTCTACCGGCCCGCGCCCATGCGCACCTTGGATGAAATTAAGGATGACATCTATGCCCTGGAGCAGGAAACCGAAGGGCTGCTGGAACAGATTGTCGGGGAGGCTGAATAATGAA
>RZZS01000038.1 GCA_009929775.1 Alphaproteobacteria bacterium | reverse complement strand
GGGAAAATCTCCATAAAATCCGTCATGGTCGCAGGGTACTCCATCATCGGCTGAAACACTACATGTAGTAGCGTGGGCAGTCAACTGCATAGCCCCGTAGTTTTATTGTCTGTCCCCACCATCCCCTCCTACTGCTTTGCCTCTGCCGCCTATAACAGTGGCATTGCCTCCGTCACCGCCGGGGCCGAATTTTCCACCCCCACGGCCACCTTTTCCGCCATACGCCTCCCCATCGGACGCTATGACTACTGCTCTTCCGCCACGACTAGCTCCTGTCCTATTTTGATGCTTTAAATAAAAACTGATGGCAGGCGTTATTATAGTTTTTAATAATGCCCAGATATGTCCGAAAATTTTTTCCATTAGTTTTGGCAACCTTATATTATCCATGATTAAATACCATATCTATCCACCCTTTGCCCTTGCGGGCTTCGGGTGGCTTACGCCGTCGGAGCGCGAGAGCGCGGGCGTCCTTAATACTCTCTTTCCACAGCAAATCCGGCAATGTCCGCGAGGGCGTTGCGCAGGTCTCCTGCAGGGGCGGCTTGAAGCGCGCATAGCGCTTTGTCGGCGTAAGTGCGGGCGAGGGTCATGCCTTTGGAGCAGGCGTCGTGTTTTGCAAGGATAGCTTGCGCTCTGGCGAGGTCCGATTCGCTCTGGGCCTCTTCGCCCGCGAGGACACGGGCCCAGAAAGCCCGTTCGTTGTCGTCCGCTTCCGAAAGGGCGATCAGGACAGGTGCAGTGACTTTGCCTTCGCGGAAGTCGTCGCCGATGGTCTTGCCAAGCTTTTCGCGTTGTGCGCTATAGTCGAGCACGTCGTCCGCGATCTGGAAGGCGATGCCGAGATTCATGCCGTATTCACACATGGCGCTTGCCGCCTCCGTGTCCTCGCCCGCAATGATCGGGCCGATTTCGCAGGCAGCGGCGAAGAGGGCTGCTGTCTTGGCCTTGACGACTTCCTCGTAGTCTTCGAACGTCGTCTTGATATTGCCGGTCGTCATCATTTGCATGACTTCACCCTGCGCAATGATGGCCGAGGCGTCGGAAAGAATGCGCAGTACCTCGAGCGAGCCATCGTCGACCATGAGCTGGAAAGCGCGCGAGAACAGGAAATCGCCGACAAGAATACTCGACAGGTTTCCGAACACGGCGTTCGCGGACGGGCGTCCCCGGCGCTCGCCGCTGTCATCGACAACGTCGTCATGAAGAAGTGTCGCCGTATGAATGAACTCGACCGAGGCCGCAAGGCGGTAGGGGCGGTCGCCCTCGTAGCCGTAAAGGCGCGTGCAGGCGAGTGTAAGAAGCGGGCGGATGCGCTTGCCGCCCGCTGCGATCAGGTGCCCTGCGAGTTGGGGGATGATCTCGACCGGGCTTTGCATTTTCCCGAGAATGATGGCATTGACGGCGCGCATATCGGAATCGAGCAGGGTTCCGAGGCGTTCGAGCGGGTGGGGATCGTTCTGTTTTCGGGCTGTCTCCGCCATAGTTTCGTCATAAGGCAGGCGGAATGAAACCACAAGCGAAATCCGTTGCAGGCGCCGAGGGCGGTTCCCTGGGGCGCGAGGGTCCTTTTCCTCGGGCCGCGAGGCTGTTACAACTCTTTGTATGTCCGAACGGGATATCTATGTTTTGAACAAGGCGGTTTATTTGCGCCAGCCGGAGCGGGGGTTTCGAACCTCGCTCGACTCGGTCATGCTGGCGGCGGCCTGCCCGGTGCGGGCGGGGGAGCGGGTTCTCGATCTCGGGTGCGGAGTCGGCGGGGCGGGGCTGTGCGTTCTGCACCGTGTGTCTGGCGCAGGTCTGTTCGGGATCGACATTCAGAACGAGTGCATCGAGCTCGCCGTTCACAACGCGGAAATCAACGGGCGGGCCGACCGGGCCGAATTCGTCCACGGCGACGTGCGGGATTTTCAGGGCGGGGCTTTGTTCGATCATGTCATCTGCAATCCGCCATACCTGGAGGCCGGGGCGCATACGCGCTCGCCCGAGGAAGGACTGGCGATCGCCAACGGACATCCCGAAGGTGCGGGGACTCTCAAAGACTGGATCGATGCCGCGTTTCGTAATCTCAAATCGAAAGGCTCGCTGACGCTCATCCACCGGGCGGATGCGCTGGACCGGATTATCCTCGGGCTCGGGCGGCGGTTCGGCGGGGTGGAGATCATTCCCCTCTGGCCCCATGCCGGGGAACCGGCCCGGAGGGTGATCGTAAGGGCTTTGAAGGACCGGCGGTCTCCGGCGAAGGTTCATGCGGGCCTTGTCCTGCACGCGGCAAACGGCGATTATACGAACGAAGCGGAAAGGATATTGCGCGATGGACAGCCAATCGAGTGAATGGAAAAGCGAGCTTGTCCGCGCCGGACGGGCCGTGCGGGAAACG
Organism: Alphaproteobacteria bacterium; assembly: GCA_009929775.1. Classification (GTDB taxonomy): domain Bacteria; phylum Pseudomonadota; class Alphaproteobacteria; order Micavibrionales; family Micavibrionaceae; genus RZZS01. The sequence goes on along the minus strand of RZZS01000038.1, from coordinate 24,625 downwards.
GTCGGAAAGGTCCCGGCCATCGGCGGCATGCTCGCCTCGAAGCGAAAGGTGGCCGTCCTGCGCCTGTCCGGCGTTATTGCCGACAGTACGGTGCGGCGCAGCGGAATCAGCCATGCGAAGCTGGCCCGGCAGATCGAGAAAGCCTTTCGCCTGCCGGGGCTCGAGGCGGCGGCGTTGCAGATCAACTCCCCCGGCGGCTCGCCCGCGCAAAGCGCGCTGATCGCGGGGCATATCGTCCGCCTCGCGCGGGAGAAGGAGAAGCCTGTTTTCGCGTTCGTCGAGGACGTCGCGGCCTCGGGCGGGTACTGGCTTGCCTGCGCGGCGGACGAGATTTATGTGCAGGACAGCTCCATCGTCGGCTCGATCGGGGTTATCTCGGCGGGGTTCGGACTTGAGGACTTCATCGCGAAACACGGCATTCACCGCCGCCTGCACACATCGGGTAAAGACAAGTCGTTCCTCGATCCGTTCGCGCCTGAAAAAGAGAAGGATGTTTCCCGCCTCAAGGAGCTTCAGAAGGATATCCACGAACGTTTCAAGGACTGGGTCCGCGAGCGGCGAGGAAAGATTCTGAACGGCAAGGAAAGCGAATTGTTCGAGGGCGCCTTCTGGACCGGGCGCAAGGCGATCGAACTCGGGATTGCCGACGATGTTGGCGAAATGCGCGCCGTTCTGCGCGAGAAGTTCGGCGAGGACATAAAGTTCGTCGACCTCCAGCCGCAAAAGAAACTCCTGCCCTCGTTTCTGAGGTCGGAAGGCGCGCTGCAGGCCGACTGGGCCCGCGACCTCCTCGAAATCGCCGAAGACCGCGCAAGCTGGCAACGGTTTGGGTTGTGAATGCAATGGCGCCATGGTTCGCGCCCCGTCCCGCTTTATAACCCGCATGCGGGGGGCGAATATTACCTCGCCCTGTGGGGAGAGGTCGACGCGAAGCGGTGGGTGAGGGGCAGATAAAGTCCGCGCATTGCGCGGCAGCAGTTCCAAATCGCGCCGGTTTCTTCTCTCCGTGTTCTCTGTGCAGCGAAGCGGCTCTGTGTTGAAAAGATTAACCACGGAGAAGGCGTTATGCAGCGCTAAAAATCTCTCCAGTAATCCGGCCTTTCCTCTACCGGCACCGCTTTCCAGCCTTCGTTCAGAACGCGGTATTTCGGGGCGATAAAGCGGCCGTCTTCCATGATTTTGCGGCCGTCCAGAAACATCTCGCCGCTCCGGCCGTAGAGCATGCAGGTGACGTCCCAGTGGTCGCGGCTGCGGTTGCCGTTGTCGCATTTGACTTTCTTGCCGTCATAGTCGGTGAGCGTGTAGGCGTTTCCCAAAGCAAGGTGGAACGAGCCGCTGATTTTCTCGACAAGGAGCGTGTTCACCACATGCCGCTTGAGACGCGGGTTCGTGCCGATGCCAAGCTCGCCGGTGTAAAAATTGCCCGGATCGCGCGCGAGCCAGTCGGCGAAGGTTTCGCGGCCTTGCGCGGCGTCGTAATCGACGATCCTGCCGTCCTTGAAATGCAGGGTCAGGTCGTGCACTTCGCGCCCTCCGAGCCCCGGCGGGTGGAACTTGCCCGGCGCGACGACCGTGCCGTTGACGCTGTCCCGCCTTGGGGCGCTGAAGGCTTCGGAGCCGGGGACGTTCTTCTTGCACATCGAATTGCAGAAGGTAAAGCCCTCGATATCCATCGTGACGTCCGTGCCCGCGTCGTTCGTAAAGCGCACCGCGGCCGCCGCGTCGAGTTCGTCGATCAGGGCGAGTTGGGCCTTTTCGATTTCGGTCCAGGGCTGGTCGACCATTTCGAAATAGAGCGTGATGTAATCGGGGTAGGGAATGTTATCGATTTCCGCGCTGCGCTTTGTCGGAATTTCGGTGAGCGTAAAAAAAACCTCGCCCGAAAGCGCGCGGCGGTGGTTTTCGGCGGTGGCTTCGGCGAGGATTTTGCTTTTCGCGGGGTCGAGTCCGACACGGTCCCGGTCTGAGACGCAGACAATGCGCTTTGTGGCGGGCCGCGCCCGCTCGACCGCCAGAGCGCCGAACGCCCGTACCCCGTCGTCGCCCGCATGGTTGAGGAGGAGATTCTGAAAGCTCGGATCGTCGATATCGAGGTCGAATTTCACGCCCTCGTCGACCAGCCGCTCGACGATCCGAAGCCCGACATGCCGCGCCATATGGCCGAGCCGGACGATGGCGTAATCGCGCGCCGGATCGGTAACGTTGTAAAGCATGCCCGCGAGATTGTCCTGCAGGTCTTCGGCCACGGGCGGGCTTTCGAAGGAATTCCACATCGGCGCGTCGACATCTTCGGCGGCGCGGGCGAACGTATCGTCGTCCTGCACGCCCGCCGCATAAACGGCCATGACGCGCTGGGACTCGTGCAGGGTCTGGAGGACGGCGTCGAGGCGCTCATGCTCTTCGTCAAGACGCGAGGCGGCTTCGCGGGCGCGCTCCTGCCACGGGGAGGGAAGGGTCGCAAATTCCTCCAGCTTCGCGCGGCGGGTTTCAAAGGCGGGGGAAAGGTCGGTCGGTTTCATGGTTTGCTCACTTTTTTCTTGCTACCCGGTTATGAACGCGAAACAGAAAAACTCTCGCCCGTCCTCATCATAACCCCGAAAAGTAATTCGCGACATCCATGCGTTGGTGGGGAATGCCGATGATATCGATACCGTCGTCGCGCACGAGATAGAAGATGACATGTGCGCCTTCGGGGTAACTGAAATAGCCGTCTCAGACGTCCGGTCGTGCGCGCCCGGACTTCGGGTTCCGGGCCAGCCAGGAAAATCGCCGGTCGATGGTCCCGAGATAGGTGTTGCGTTGTTTATGCCCCCAGTTCCGCAGCGTGTAACGGGCAATGTTCCGCAGGTCCTGTGCGGCTCTTGGCGTGATCCGGAAATCGCCCTTCATTCCTCCGTGTCCAGCTCTGCAAGAAGGTCCTCAAGCGAGTAATCGGTCACAAATTCGCCGCGGCGGGCCTGAGCTTCTCCTTCGGCAAGATGTGCCCGAAGAGCGTCCAGCTTTGCGTTGCGTTCCTCCATGTGGCGTAGTGCGTCTCGGACGACCTCGCTCGCCGATCCGTAGCGCCCGCTTGCAATCTCGTTCTTAATAAAGACTTCCCAGTGTTCGCCGAGGCTCAGAGAAGTTGTGGCCATAACACCCTCTCATATTCATATATGTTATATATGAATATGTCGTGGCTCCTCCCGGAGTCAACCGGAAATCAGAGCCCTTCGAGAAACCTCAGCGCCGCCTCTATGTATTCCCCGTTTTTGTCGATCAGGGATGCGTGGCCGCTGTCCGGGATCACAACCATCCGAGCATCCGGCATAAGGGCGCAGGCCTCCCTGACTGTTTCCGGCGTTGCCGTGTCATGCTCGCCGCAGATCATCAGCACAGGCATTTTCAACTCGTGCAGGCGCGGGAAATGGTCCATGTCCTTGAGCAACCCCGTGCAGGTGAACTCGCTCGGCCCCCACATGGTCATGTAAACGTCCGTATTGGTCGTCTCGATGCTCCAGTCGAGAGAAGCGGGCCACGGATCCATGCGGCACAGATGCCGGTCCGAAAATGCACGCTCGGCCTTGCGGTATTCCTCGCTGTCGGTGCGTCCTTCCGCCTCGCAGCGCCGCAGAGACTCCCGTATATCCTCCGGCATGCGCTCCAGAAGCGCGCTGCAATCGGCCACCCAGCGCGGCGTTGAAAGGTGCGGGCCCGAAAGGACCATCGCGCGCACGCGCCCCGGGCGATCGAGCGCATATGCGACCGACACGGCGCTGCCCCATGATTGCCCGAGCAGGATGAATTCGGCGAGGTCCAGCGCCTGCGCGATGCGTTCGATCTCGTCCGCGAACCGCTCGATCCGCATCAGGTCTTCCGTTAGTTCGGCAGGCGAGAAGTGCGATCCAAGCTGGTCGTAACATATAAACGGGCGCGTATCCGCAAGCGCGTTCAGAGACGAATACATATTCGCATGCGAGTTCCCCGGCCCGCCATGCACCATCACAAGCGGCGTGCGCGCACGTGCCTGCGGGTCATAGGGAAGATACCGCCGAACCTGCACGGATCCGCCTTCGACGGGGACGTTTGTGAGGGTGTCGAGGTAATGGGCGAGCATGTGTTCTCTGTTTTCTGTCGGGGACGGGTTTATCCCCTGATCCGCTCGCGCAGATAATCCGCGACCTTGTCGAGGGCAATGCGTTCCTGCGCCATGGTGTTGCGGTCGCGGACCGTGACGGTGCCGTCTTCGTTCGTCTGGTCGTCGACCGTAAAGCAATACGGCGTGCCGATCTCGTCCTGCCTCGCGTAGCGTTTGCCGATATTCTGCTTGATGTCGAGGTCGACGTTGAACTCTTCGCGCAGTTCCATGTAGAGCTTCGTGGCGGCGGGGACATGGTCTTCCTTCGCTGTCAGCGGGAGGATCGCCGCCTTCTTCGGGGCCATGGCCGGATGGAAGTTCAGATAAACGCCCGAGGGGCGGTTCGGGTCGATCGTATAGGCTTCGCAGATCAGCGCCAGCACGCCGCGCGTCAGCCCCGCAGCAGGCTCGATAACGTGCGGTATAAAGCGCTCGTTCGCGGCCTGATCGAGATATTCCATCTTCTGGCCGGAATGTTCCTGATGCTGGGTGAGGTCGTAGTCGGTGCGGTAGGCAATCCCTTCGAGTTCACCGAAACCGGGCGCGGTGAAGGGAAAACGGTATTCGATGTCGTAGGTGCATTTCGAATAGAACACCAGTTCGTCCGCATCATGTTCGCGGAAGAGGATGTTGGAACTCGTCAGGCCGATATCTTCCCAGAACTTGCGGCGCTCTTCCTTCCAGAAGTCGAACCATTTCTGGGACTCGTCGGGATGGCAGAAGAATTCCATCTCCATCTGCTCGAACTCGCGCGAACGGAAGATGTAGTTGCGCGGGTTGACCTCGTTGCGGAAAGCCTTGCCGATCTGCGCGATCCCGAACGGCACGCGCACGCGCGAGGAGTCCACGACATTTTTGAAGTTGATAAAAATCCCCTGCGCCGTCTCGCCGCGCAGGTAGGCGATATTGTCGTCCGAAGCAACCGCGCCGATTTTGGTCTCGAAAAGGAGGTTGAAGGCTTTCGGTTCGGTCAGCGTGCCGGGTTCCTTCGCCTCTGGAGCGTATGTTGTGCTGAGATCATCAGAGTAGTTATTGTATTGATCCCAGAAGCTTAAGATCTCATATCCTTCATCGCATTGTTTTCCAAATCCTAATTTCCTTAAGCGCTTTTTGATTTCTTCTTCAGGTTCATCTTCGTGAAAAGCAATATACGTATTCTGGCCTGGGAATTTATCACTATGAAAAGTAGCTAGTTTTAATTGATCCGCCCGATACCTCTTCTTCGTTTCCTTGCAATCCACCATCGGATCGCTAAACCCGCCCACGTGGCCGGACGCCACCCAGACTTTCGGGTTCTGGATAATGGCGGAGTCGAGCCCGACCATCTGCACCGGCTGGCCGTCCGGGCCGATGGGCGGCGTGAGGACCATCTTTTTCCACCAGCGGTCGCGCAGATTGTTTTTTAACTCCACGCCGAGCGGGCCGTAATCCCAGAAGCCGTTAATACCACCGTATATTTCCGAGGCCGGAAAAATAAATCCGCGTCGTTTGCAAAGGGATACGATATCTTTCATGTCGGGAGTATCGGCCATCGGTCTTTCCTCGGTTGTCCGCCTGATTGGGATTAATGGCGAATAACAAACACCGATTGCCGGTAAAGTTCAAGTGCCGAGCGGAGAAGCCGCATTAAAATTGCCGCCGTTCGGGTTGCGATTGTTACCCGTAAGAATTTCAGGTAGAATAAATACAGGCTTGTCGTTTAGGGCAGGCAAAAGCCCCCGTCTGTTCTGCGGGGCGGGAAGCAAGATAAAAAAAGCCAAGAAAAATCCCGGGACTAACCAATTGGTACTGTTATTGTGCCATATTTGAATTTATGATTTAGCTGTCTCATGTCAGGAAAGGTGACGCCATGATACATTCAGGGCTGATCGAGGCAAGCGCCAGAGATGGTGCGAAGTCTTCTGCTGAAATCCGGAATTTGACGACCCGCCATGAAATGGACGAGCTGCGCCTTCTGTTCGAAGGTGTCGGCTTCTACAAGCCGGAAGGCTATTACGAACGTTGCCTCGAGGAGCAGGCCGAGGGGCGCCGGATCATTTACGGGGCCAATCTGGACGGCGTCCTCGTCGGCTACTGTATGCTGAACTGGAAGCCGAAGTATCACTTCTTCCGGAAGTTCGGTATTCCGGAGATTCAGGACCTCAATGTCGTGCCGATCTATCGGCGAAAGGGCGTTGCGAAGGCGCTGATTGCCAATTGCGAGCAAGTCGCCAAAGGTCGGGGCCACGAACAGATGGGAATCGGTGTCGGGCTTTTGTCCGATTACGGTCCTGCCCAAAGGCTCTATGCGCGGCTCGGTTACATTCCGGATGGATGCGGTGTGACATATGACCGCAATCCCGTGGTTCACGGGGAGTTCCGACCGATCGACGACGATCTGTGCCTGATGATGGTCAAGGATATATGAGAATATTCAGTAAATTGGTGGAATTGTCCGCTTTCCCGCGCTTGAGCGTGCGGAAGGAGACCGGCACTTCCACTTTCCCCTTTTCCCGGCCCTGAAAATCATTAAATTGGTTCCCCGAACTTCAATTCCAGGAAAAGGGGAATACTCTATGACGAAATGGGTTTACAGCTTCGGTGGCGAGAAGACCGATGGCCGCGCCGACATGAAAAACCTGATCGGCGGCAAGGGGGCCAACCTCGCCGAGATGGCGAACATGGGCCTGCCCGTTCCGCCCGGCTTCACGATCACGACCGAGGTGTGCACATATTTCTATGCAAACGACCGTCAGTACCCGAAGGAGCTCGAACAGCAGGTCAATGAAGCGCTGCAAAGCATCGAACGTTTTCAGGGTAAGAAGTTCGGTGATCCGAAGGACCCGCTGCTGATGTCGGTTCGCTCCGGCGCGCGCATTTCCATGCCGGGCATGATGGACACGGTCCTCAATCTCGGCCTGAATGATGAAACCGTGAAGGGCCTCGCTGAAACGTCCGGCGACGAACGCTTCGCCTATGACAGCTACCGCCGTTTCGTACAAATGTATGGTGACGTCGTTCTTGGTGTCGAGCACCATGACTTCGAAGAAATTCTGGACGCGCACAAGAGAGAGAACGGCATTTCCCTTGACGTGGACGTGACAGCCGATGGCTGGAAGGAAGTCGTCAAGCAGTATAAGGCCCTTGTCCAGAAGGAAACGGGCGAGCCGTTCCCGGATGATCCGATGACCCAGCTCTGGGGCGGCATTGGCGCCGTATTCAAAAGCTGGATGGTTCCGCGGGCCGTTACGTATCGCAAAATTCACGAAATTCCGGGCGACTGGGGCACGGCTGTGAACGTCCAGACGATGGTCTATGGCAATATGGGCGAAACGTCGGCGACGGGCGTTGCCTTTACCCGCGACCCGTCCACGGGCGAGAACTATTTCTATGGCGAGTATCTGATCAACGCACAGGGCGAAGATGTCGTCGCCGGGATCCGCACGCCTCAGGCGCTGACGGAAATTGGCAAGGAGCGCGACGGTTCGACGCTGCCTTCGATGGAAGTGACGATGCCCGAAATTTTCAAGCAGCTTGACGATGTGCGCCACAAGCTTGAAAAGCACTTCCGCGAGATCCAGGACCTTGAGTTCACGGTCGAACGTGGCAAGCTGTACCTTCTGCAAACCCGCACGGGTAAGCGGACGGCGGCTGCCACGCTGAAGATCGTCAGCGACATGGTAAAGGAAGGCCTGATCAACGAGGAAGAAGCGGTTCTGCGCGTCGACCCGGCCCAGCTTGATCACCTGCTGCACCCGCGTCTCGACCCCAACGCGAAGAAGGATGTTATTGCCAAAGGTTTGAACGCGTCTCCTGGCGCAGCCTGCGGCGCAGTCTACTTCTCCGCTGACGAAGCCGAAGCGCAAGCCGGCGCTGGCAAGGCCGTGATCCTGTGTCGTACCGAAACTTCGCCGGAAGACATCCACGGCATGCACGCTGCGAAGGGTATCCTGACGTCGCGCGGCGGGATGACCTCGCACGCCGCTGTCGTGGCGCGCGGTATGGGCAAGCCCTGCGTGGCCGGTGCCGGTGCCATTTCGATGGACTACAAGCAAAAGGTTATGCGCGTTGGTGACAAGGTCATCAAGGAAGGCGAAACGATCACGCTCGACGGTTCAACCGGCGAAGTGATGCTCGGCGAAGTGCCGACCCTGAACCCGGAACTCTCGGGCGACTTTGCCGAGATCATGGCCTGGGCTGACAAGCGCCGCCGTATGCGGGTGCGCGCGAACGCCGAAACCCCGACGGACGCCAGGCAAGCTCTTGAGTTTGGTGCTGAAGGGATCGGCCTGTGCCGGACCGAGCACATGTTCTTCGATCCGGCCCGCATCCAGGCCGTTCGCGAAATGATTTTCGCGAGTGACGAAGCCGGACGCCGCAAGGCCCTTGCCAAGCTCCTGCCGGAACAACGCGGCGACTTCGCCCAGCTGTTTGAGATCATGTCGGGTCTGCCCGTTACGATCCGCCTGCTGGATCCGCCGCTGCACGAGTTCCTGCCGCACGAAGACAAGGACATCGAAAACTTTGCGAAGATCGCGGGCGTTACGACCGAACAGGTTCGTCGCCGCCTTGGCGAACTGCACGAGTTCAACCCGATGCTGGGTCACCGTGGTTGCCGTCTCGGCATCACCTATCCGGAAATCTATGAGATGCAGGCTCAAGCCATCTTCGAAGGCGCTATCGAAGCGCAAAAGAAGACCGGCAAAACGGTTGTGCCTGAAGTCATGATCCCGCTGGTGGTTTCGAAGAAGGAACTGAAGATGCTCAAGGACCGCGTCATTGCGATGGCCGAAAAGGTCTTCGCGGAAAAGGGAACGACGCTTGAGTACTCGGTCGGCACGATGATCGAAATTCCGCGCGCGGCGCTGTGTGCGGACCAGATCGCCGAAGAAGCCGAATTCTTCAGCTTCGGCACCAACGACCTGACGCAGACGGGCCTCGGGATGAGCCGTGACGACGCGGCCGTGTTCCTCGGCGAATATGTCGAGAAAGGCATCTTCGAAAAGGACCCGTTCTCAAGCCTCGATCAGGAGGGCGTCGGCCAGCTGGTGGAAATCGCCTGCGAACGCGGACGCAAGACCAAAGCCGATATCAAGCTCGGCATCTGCGGCGAGCACGGCGGCGACCCGTCCTCCATTCACTTCTGTGAAAAGGTCGGCCTGTCCTACGTGTCCTGCTCGCCCTTCCGCGTGCCTATCGCCCGCCTTGCCGCCGCGCAAGCCGCGATCAAAGCCGGCACCGCCGGTCAGGCGAAGAAGAAGGCCGCGTAAGGGTTTCTTCGGACAAAAATTCCAAAAGGGGCGGGGTTATCTCCGCCCCTTTTTCTTTGTGTCCCCCTCGCAACGCATCGGGGACACATAAAGTTATTGTGTCCCCGATTATGCTCACTCCACGGGATACGATCAACCACAGATGGACACAGATAAACACAGATAGGCACGGACAAGAATTGAGGCACCGTTAATACATCCGTGTTTATCCGTGTCCATCTGTGGTTCCTTCTTCTTTCCTGTAGGTTCCGGTTTTGACAACCGGGGGCTTGACAATCGGGGACACAATAACTTTATGTGTCCCCGATTATGAATAATTATTCTTCCGTTTTCCATTTGATCTGGAATTCGACTTCCTCTTCGCCTTCTTCGCGTTCGTGTTCGATGTTGAAGCGGGCGCGGGCGGGGATGTAAATTCTTTCTCCGGCGATCTGAATTTCGAACCGTTCGTTATTTTCGATGGCATCGGCAAGGCGGCGCAGCTTGGCCGCGAACTGGTCTGCGGGATAGTCTTTTTCGATGTCGCGGTCTTCTTTCATGGCTGCTCCTGTGGCGAATTTCGATTGGGTTTTGTTTCTCGTAGCGACGTTGCGGCGTGCGAGTGATTTCGTCCGGCATCCTGCTACGTCAAGTATGACGGAGGCGAAGAGACCGATGCAGCCCGTCCGTTCAAGGCGCCGGTCTTGCGACATAAAGCCCGCGATCCGCAAAGCGGCCTTCGGCTCGGTCGTAGGTAGCGTCAAGCCCGGCATTTGCAAATGCCCCAAGCATCTCCTCTCTTGTAAACAACCCGAGTTCGAGCGTTTCGTCGAAACGCTCGACCATTTCCGGGGTGCAGACCTGCCAGTGGAAGAAAATGCGCGAGAGGCGGCCTTCCACCTCGTTGCGGGACATGCGGCACAGCTTCATTGCGCCATCTTCCGCCGTATCCATGAACGTTTTGCCGCCTGTGAAGTCCTGCGGCTCGATCCACGGCTCGACGACGACAAGGCCGTTTTCGTTCGTATGGGCGCGCATCCGTTCAAGCGCGCGCTCGACATTGTCCAGCGTCCGCACATAACCGATGGCGCTGAACATTGAAATCACGGCGTCGTATTTCCGGCCCGTGTCGAAATCGCACATATCGCCGACGTCGAAATGCGCGTCCGGGTTGGCTTTCCGGGCAATCGCGATCATGTCCGGGTCGATGTCCACGCCATCGACGGCGAGGCCGAATTCGTCCCGCAGGATTTTCGCATGCCGCCCGGTGCCACAGCCGACGTCGAGCACGGTTTGCGCGTCCGGTCGATGGTCGCGGATCAGGTCGGCAATAGCCTGCGCCTCCGCGCGGTAATCTTTGCCTTGCGCGGTGTAGAGAAGGTCGTAGTAACGTTGTGAATTTCTGTGCATCGCAAGATCATCTTACTGTTTCTAGGTTATGTCAATATTCATGGTGTGCGGTCTTTGTTTGCGGGCGGGGCCTGTTTATGCTTTCTTCCTTGAAGTTTGGAGGAGCCATGCCGAAGAAGTGGTCGGTCAGGAACGCGGAACGAAACTACAATGTTGCCAAGGGCCGGATTGGAGAAGCTCTTGTCGAGCAGCTTTTTTCCTCTCTTGGCTGGGACGTGTATCCCGTCGGATTCGAGTCGCAGCTGCCGGTTCTGGCCCAACTGAAGGCGCGCGGAGAGCTGACGCCCGGCGCTATCAGCCGGTTCGAAAACGGCCCGGATTTCATTATCCATATGCGGAACGCCGCAGAGCGGGTTCATTCGATCGAGGTCAAGTTTCGCAACAGCGGCATGATCAATGCGTCCGAGCTTCAGAAGTACTGGCCGGACAATCTTCTTTTTATCCTTATGGACCCGCAGGGGATCAGCTGCCTTCAGCGCAGCGAACTCGATGATTATGCGAAGTCGGCGAAGGTGGTTTTTCGAAAGTGTCCACCGCTGGCCGAACATCCCGCTTTTGCATTCGGTCCCGACGAGGCGGAAATCATCCGTGCCTTCCAGTTCATTGCGAAGGCTTTTTTCTGTAAGCTTGAGACGAGCGAAATGTTCCGGAATGCCTACAAGGCGCGCGGTGCGTGCCGCGATGCGTTCGGGAGCGTTTGCTCATAGGTCTCAGGCAAATCGAAAACTTTTGCATTTTTTTTACAGACAACATGGACAGTTTCGGCTCCGCTGCGGTTAAACCCGGATAAGTCCGGTTTTGTCCGGTTCGCGCATTGTCCCGACTGCTTCGTCTTTCAGAAGCGCCAGCCCGACATCCCCGCACCGTGAGCGCATTTCGCCGACCGCGCGGTCTCCAAGGGTGATTGTGTCGCCCGGTTGCCAGCCGGCTTGTTCGGCGAGGTGCACCGGGTAGAGATGTTTTTTCGCAAGGCCCCGGTAATGCATGCGCGCGGTCAGTTCCTGCCCGAGATAGCACCCTTTTTTCCAGCTTATGCCGTTGAGCCTGTCGACATTCGATTCCAGCAGGGTTGATTTCAAAGGGACCATGTCCCTGCTGCCGTCGGGGATGCCGAGAGAAATGCGCTGGCGGTCCCAGGTTTCGAAGGAAATCGCGGGAAGGTCGGGTCTCTCGAAGGCTCGATGTCCCATTCCGGTATGGCGGGGATCTGCGACACCGCTTGTTTTATTTTCTGTGAAAATCGCGTAGACCGTCGTTTCCGGTACGAGCTCAAGCATTACGTCCGAGCGCAGCCTGTAAACTTCAAGGCGGTGGCACAAATCTTGCGCCCGTGCGCCGCCCTCGATGTCGAGGAGGAGGGTTTCGTTTACCTCACTGATAAACATGTCGTGCAGGAATTTGCCCTGCGGTGTGAGAAAGCAGGCATAGACGCAGGGCTGGCGGTCGAGCAGGTTTACGTCGTTGCTGATGAGTCCCTGCAGGAACGCGCGCCGGTCCGGCCCGGAAATCCGCAGAAGGCCGCGATCAGGCAGCTTGGTGTAGCCGATTTCTTGTGTCATCATGTCCGCCATGAAAGTGCTGTTCATCACATCGACCCGGCTGGGGGACGCCATTCTCTCGACGGGTCTTCTTGATTATATAAGCCGGGAATATCCTCAAAGCCAGATCACGATTGCGTGTGGGCCACTTCCATCCGCGATTTTTCGGAATGTCCCGGGACTCGAACGACTCATTCCCCTCAAAAAGCAAAAGCGGGCCGGGCACTGGATCGCGCTCTGGAAGATCGTTGCCGGAACACGCTGGGATATCGTCGTCGATTTGCGTAACTCTCCCGTTTCACGGACAGTCTTTGCAAAAAAGCGTTTCATTCACGGGCGCCATATCGATTCCCGCCTGCACAAGGTCGAGCAGAACGCTTTGGTTATGAAGCTCTCGGAGGTTCCGGCGCCGCGGCTGTGGTTTTCGCCGGAGCAGAAGGCGCGTGCCTGCGAGTTAATTCCGTCCGACGGGCCGGTGCTCGCGGTTGGTCCAACTGCAAACTGGCCGGCAAAGACGTGGCCACCCGGTTGCTTTGTCGAGGTCATCGCCGAACTCATCAAGCCGGATGGTGTGCTGCCGTTTGCACGCGTGGCGGTGTTCGGTGCGCCGGGCGAGGAGGCGCAGGCGAAGCCGGTCCTTGAAGCCATTCCGGACGATCTGCGGATCGATCTCGTCGGCAGGACCGATCCGGCTATGGCAGGGGCGGCTCTGGAGCGCTGCAATCTCTATATCGGCAATGATTCCGGGCTAATGCATACGGCGGCGGCGGTCAACGTTCCGACCGTCGGCCTTTTCGGGCCGAGCTATCCGCATCTTTACCGGCCATGGGGAGATCATTGTATTTACGTGCGCACTCCCGAGACGTTCGATGAGCTTATTGATTTCGAAGGCTACGATCCGGCCCTCGCTCCCTGTCTGATGACGAGTCTCGAACCGGAGGTCGTGGCGGGGGAGATAAAGCGTTTTTGGTTAAACTGAGCGCCACGGGATTCCTGTCACGTCACGGAGGCGTTTTACCGGTTCAAATCGTCATACTCGACGTCAGCCGTCTCTTCCGGTTTGCTCACGGTGACGGTGCGGCGGGGTTTTTCGCCCGTGACGGATTCGATGTAATTTTCCCGTGCTTTTTCCGCGACGCTGTGCGGCAGGTGGTCGACGCGTTCCCAGCCCTTGGCTTGCATGCAGGTTTCGAAATCGTGGAATTCATAGTGCTCGAAATAGAGGTCGCCCTGGCGCTCCGGCGTGTCCCATTGCGCCAGCCGTCCTTCCGGGGTGAGCGGGTCCGGGGGGGCTCCGGCCCGGTTGTCTCCCGGGATCCGCTCCCGGATCGGGGCAAGCTGCTCAAGGCGCCGGACGTCGATGACGCAGCGAGCGATGTCCTGATTGAGCGCCTGCTGGGCTTGTCTGCCTCTCAGATGCAGCGCGGAAGAGATGTCTGCGCGTTGCCAGAAATCGCCGCGCTCCTGCACGAGCGACTCTGGCGGCAGCGGCGAGCAGGCGCCGAGCGCCAGAGCGATAAACAGGGATGCGGCGGACGTTTTTTTCATGTGCGTTTCGTGTCTATGGTTCGTCAAGTGTAACGAGGATACCAAGTCGGGCAGGGCAGAGCAATGCGCTACTTGTATTAACCCAAGACAGTTGCATTTCGGCACGGTTCTCCGGGAGTCGGCGGAATCTCAGGGCTGCTGTGATTCGACCCACCAGGTCTCGAGCACCATGCCGTAAAGTGGCGTTTTTTCGGGGCGGTCGATTTTCTTCCAGTAGGCAATGTAATCCGTTCCTGCGTACCACAGCGGGATGATGTACTGGCCCGCCATCAGCAACCGATCGAGGGCATGGGTGCTGGCAAGCAGTTCCTCTCGACTTTCCGCAAAGGCGATTCGCTTACTGATCGCATCTATGGCGGGAGAGCAGATTCCCGGATAGTTCCAGCGCGCTTTCTGGTTTGCCGCCTCGCAGCTCCAGTACAGATATTGCTCGGTGCCGGGCGACAGGCTCGAGAGCCAGTAGTAAAGCGTCATGTCGAAGTTGTATTCGTTGAGCCTCGCAAGATATTGCGCGGAGTCGAGCACGCGGATGTCGGCTTGAATGCCCATTTTCTCGAGTGAGCGGCGAAAGGCAAGGGCGGATTTTTCGTCCTCGGAGGCACCCAGGATGAGTTCGAACCGGAATGGTTTTCCCTTCTTTGCACGCATGCCGTTTTCGACGATCCATCCCGCCTCGACCAGCAGGCGGTCGGCTTCACGCATATTCGCGCGTGTGGCGGAGGGCGTGCCGGTTTCAGGATTCTCGTAAGCCGGACCGAAAACGGATTCGTCTATCTGTCCCCGGTACTCTTCCAGAATTGAACGTTCCAGTCCTTGCGGCGTGCCGCGCGCAGCCAACCCGGAATTGGGGAAAAAGCTGTCCACGCGTTTGTATTTGCCGTGAAACAGGTTCTCATTCATCCAGCCGAAATCAAGCAAGAGGTTCAGCGCCCGGCGTACGCGGATATCGTCGAAGGGCGGACGGCGGGTGTTAAAGATAAACGCGTTGACTCGTTCGGGTCGACCGTGGGCGATCTCTTCGATCTGTATCCGTCCATTTTTTGCCGCGGGAAAGTCGTAGGCGCTGGCCCACTTGCCCGCGTCCCACTCCCGCCGGAGGTCCACATCACCGGTCTTGAAGGCCTCAAAGGCGACCGCGTCGTCGCGGTAGTATTCATAAACGATGCGGTCGGCGTTGAAGTGGCCGACATTGGGGAGCAGGTCCTTCGCCCAGTAATCGGGCACGCGCTCGTACACGATCTTGCGACCGGGATCAACCTCTTTAACCCGGTAGGGACCGTTCGCAAGCGGCGATTCCAACACGGCCGAATCGAAAGCGCGTTCTTCCCACCAGGCTTTCGAGAGGACCGGCATCATCGCGAAGATCATGACGGTTTCCTTGTCGTACCCTTCGCCGAACGTGAACTTGACAGTATGCTCATCAGGTATTTCCAGGGTCTCAGCAAGCCGATATACCCTGCGCATATTCGGGCGTCCCTCATCCCGCAGGGTTTCGAATGAAAAAGCGACGTCGTCTGCCCTGACAGGTGTGCCGTCATGGAAGCGGGCTTCAGGGTTGATGTGGACGGTAAGGGACGAGCGGTCTTCGGGTACGTCGATTTTTTCGGCGATCAGCGGATACATGGTGAACGGCTCGTCCCAGACGCGCTGCATCAGGCGGTCGTAGACAAGGTTCAAGCCTTGCGCTGCTGTGCCCTTGATGGAGTAGGGGTTTAGCGTGTCAAACGTGCCGATGGCTGCCTGCCGGATTTCGCCTCCTTTCGGGGCATCCGGGTTGGCGTAGTCAAGGTGCGTGTCCCCCGGGCCGTACCTGGGGACGCCATGCATGGCAAGGCCAAAAAGCTCTTCAGCGACAGAGGTCTGCGGTGCTAATGTTAGCAAGAAGAATACAAGAAAGCGAAAAATCCGGTTCATGAAGTCTGCCAGTCTGATCGAAACCACGAGAGCGAAGCATTTTATTCAGCGCATCAGGTTAATGTGCGGTGATATTCTTGAGCAAAAAGTTGACGCGATTGTGACGACAATCCCCAAAACTCTTGAGATCAGGGGGAAGCTGAATACGGACCTGATGGCCTGGACAGGCGACCAGCTTGACGAGTATCTTCTTGAGAACGTTTACAGACCGCATCCTGGTGACGTGTTTTTGGCGCCGGGCTTTAATTTGCCGGCCGATCAGGTCATCTTTTCGGTCGTGCCGGACTGGCGCACCGAGTTCGACCGGGCGGATCGCGATCTTTTGCGCGCCTATCGCGGGGCGATGGAACTGGCCATCAAGGAAGGGTGCTCGTCGGTCGCATTTCCGGCGCTTATTACCGGTCGCCGGAATTTTCCGATTGGACGGGCGGCGAGGCTGGCCATTCAAGGGATCATGGAGCGGATCGATGATCCGATGAAAGAGGTGCGGATTGTCTGTTATAACCCTGAAGCGCAGATATATTACGCCCAGAGAATGACCCGCATGGGCTGGAAGCCGCAGGCGTTTGGAGGAGGCTGAAGGAGGTCAGGCTGCTTCGTTCGTAAGATCCGCCAGCCGCATTTCCGGTCTAGGGCCCATATGCGAGATGACTTCCGCGGCGGCGAGGGCGCCGAGCCGTCCGCATTTTTCCAGGTCGAAGCCTTGTGTGAAGCCGTAAAGGAATCCGGCGGCGAACTGATCGCCGGCGCCGGTCGTGTCGACCACTTCGCGAACCAGTTTGGCTTCGACTTCGTACTGATGGCCGCCCGAGAGGATCAGGGCGCCCTGTTCGCCGCGTGTGACGACGGCGATTTCGCAGGCGTTTCTAACGGCTTCGATGGCGTCGATGAATTCGTTTTGCAGGAACAGCGCCTTGATCTCATCCTCGTTCGCGAACAGGAGGTCGACATGGCCGTTCACGAGGTCGAGGAAGTCGTGCCGGTGGCGGTCGACGCAGAACGAATCCGAGAGGGTCAGGGCGACGCGGTTGCCTGCGAGATGCGCCTCTTTCGCCGCGATGACGAAGGCGTTCTTGGCAGCGTCCTTGTCGAACAGGTAGCCCTCCAGATAGGTTACTTCCGAGGCGGCTATCAGGTCCGCGTCGATGTCGGACGGGTCAAGCTCGGAGCTTGCGCCGAGAAAGGTGTTCATCGTGCGCTGGGCGTCCGGGCTCACGAGGATCATGCACCGGCCCGTTTTCGGCCCGTTCGTCAGTCTTGACGTGCGGTAATCGACGCCGAGCGCGCGCAGATCGTGTTCGAAGATATCGCCGAGCTGGTCGTCCGCGACCTTGCCGATATAGCCTGCCTTGCCGCCGAACGAGGCGAGACCTGCAATCGTGTTCGCCGCGCTGCCGCCCGAGGACTCGACGGCCGGGCCCATGAGGTCGTAAAGTTCGACCGCGCGGTCCTGTCCGATCAGGGTCATCGCTCCTTTTTCCATGCCGTGCGCGGCTTTCTGCTGCTCGAGGAATGCGTCGTCCGTGTGCGCGAGGACGTCGACGAGGGCGTTGCCGACGGCGGCGACATGGTACTTGAGGTCAGACATGGCTTGTTTTCCCTGCGGTTCATTCGATATACCTGTTGTGTTTAGCAGGAAGGCCGCAACAGAGGGAAGCGCCGATGCCGGATACTCACAATATATCGGACGAACGCCGGAAGATTCTTGAGGATGCGCTGGCGCTCTCGGCCGAGATTGGCTGGGACAATGTGAGTTTTCGCGAGCTGTCCCGCAAGAGCGGCACGAGCCTTGCCGAGCTTTACGCGCATTACGAGGACAAGACGCAGCTCCTGTTCGAATACGAGAAAATGCTGAACCGCAAGGTGCTGGAGAATGCCGGCGAGGGCGACCCCGGGAGTTCGGCGCGCGACCGGCTCTTCGATATCTTGATGGAGCGTTTCGAGGTCATGAATGCGCACCGCGAGGCGCTGATCGCCATCTGGCGCACCGTGCGGCTCGATCCGAAGCAGGCGGTGATCGGCATGCCCCATCTCGCCGCCTCGATGGCCTGGATGCTGGAGGCGGCGGATATCGATACGGGCGGTTTGCGGGGGGCCGTGAAAGTTGCCGGCCTGACAGGTGTTTATCTGAAAGTCCTGAGGGAATGGCTCAGGGACGACAGCCCGGATCTCGGGGCTACCATGGCCGCTCTCGATCGCACTCTGAGCCGCGCGGAGCAGGCGGCGAACACGTTCGGGATTTGAGGTCATGACGCACTACAAAGCCGTACTCTTCGACCTCGACGGGACGCTGGTGGATTCCGGTTCTCTGGTGGCCGAAAGCGCGCGCCGGGCGTTTGACGATTTCGGTCTGCCGGTGCCGGAGCGCGAAGCGGTGATTGCGTACATGGGCATTCCGATTGAAATCTATTTCGAGAAGCTCGCGGGGCGGACATTCGCGGAGGTTCATCCGCCCGATCTTTACGACCGCTTTCGCTCGTATTTCCGGCAGATGGTCGGTGAGGACATGCTGCGGCCTTTTCCCGGCGTTGCACAAATGCTGGAGGCGTTGAAAGAGAACGGCGTTCGGACGGGCGTGGCGACCAGCAAGACGACGGACCCGGCCCGTTTCACCTGCGAGAAGACCGGACTTGCGCCGTTTATCGACGTCGTCGTCGGCTCCGATATCGTAAGCGCCTACAAACCCGCGCCGGATACGGTATACAAATGTCTGGAATTGCTCGGCACGGACAGGGGGCGCGACGTGCTCGTCGTCGGCGACGCCGAGGGCGATATCGGCATGGGCGCGAGCGCGGGTTGCGCGACCTGCGGCGTGACCTGGGGCGCGCACGACGCGGAGCGTTTGTCCCGGCAGAAACCGGATTTCATCGCCACGTCCATGGAAGAACTGCTGGAGGTTTTGGGGCTGGGGCCGGGCGAAGGCGGTTGACTCGACTATCAAAAAGACGTCCACTCATCCGTCACTTCATCCTAGGGCAGGCAGGCGGTTCATGCGCAAGGCGGTCAATATTCTTAACAACAGTCTCAAGCGACGGAACCTTCCCGTTATGGCGGGAAAAGTCCTGTTGCGCCTGACCGAGAGATCTGGAGGCTCCGGCGAGTGGTGCCGCGCGCAGGCGGGTTCGTGCGAAGAATTCCTGAAGGGGATCGACCCGGATTTATGGCGCGAAACCCAGGCGGTGACGCGAGATCTCGCGGCGCAGGGACAGCAAAGGCTCGCCGGTATCGGTCTCGATATGGGCGGAGGCGGCAATTATGAGCTTCTCTATTTTTTGTGCCGTCACAAGCGTCCGTCCGCGGTCGTGGAAACGGGTGTCGCGGCCGGGTGGTCGAGCGCCGCCATTCTGACCGCGCTCGAGAAGAACGGGCAGGGGACGCTTTATTCCAGCGACTTCCCGTACTTTCGCTATGAAAATCCGGAAAGTCTCATCGGCTGTGTCGTGCCGGAAGAACTGAAAAATCGCTGGCGTCTTTTTATCGACGGCGACCGCAATAATCTGCCGCAGATCGTCGCCAGCGTGCCGCGCATCGATATCTTTCATTATGACAGCGACAAAAGCATCGCGGGGCGGCGTTTCGCCATCGAAACGGTTCAGGCGATGCTCGCGGACGATGCCGCGGTCGTTTTCGACGATATTCAGGATAACAATCACTTCCGCGATTACGTGGAGAAAGCCGGGAAGCCGTTTCGCGTCTTCGAGTTCGGTGGCAAGTATGTCGGGCTGACGGGGCCGTTTGTCGAAACGTAAGCGGGTCCTTCTATGCCACCGCGTATTTGAAAACGTGTTGCTCGTTCCAAAGATCGAAAAGGACGTCGCACAGGCGGTCGATCTGTTCGACCGAGTGCGCGGCGGTGGCCGTGAGTCGCAAGCGTTCCGTGCCTTTGGGAACTGTCGGGTAGTTGATCGGCTGGACGTAGATGTCGTGTTCGTCGAGCAGGATATCGGTGATCCTCTTGCAACAGACCGCGTCGCCGACGATGAGCGGGACGATATGGCTCTCGCCCTTGAGAAAGGGAAGGCCGCCGCGCTCCAGCCGGTCCTTGAGATGTCGCGCGTTGCGGTGGGCGCGTTCGCGCTCAATCTGCGAAACCTTGAGATGTTCGATGCTGGCGCGTGCGCCTGCCAGAACGGCCGGGGGGAGGGAGGTCGTGAAGATGAAACCGGACGCATAAGAGCGCACGGCGTCGACGACCGGCGCGCCGCCCGCGATATAGCCGCCCATCAGCCCATAAGCCTTGCCGAACGTGCCTTCGATGATATCGATCCGGTCCATTAGTCCGCGCGCTTCGGACACGCCGCCGCCGCGCGGTCCGTAAAGACCTACGGCATGGACTTCGTCGAGATAGGTCATCCCGCCGTATTTTTTGGCAAGCTCGCAGATTTCACCAATCGGGGCGATCGTGCCTTCCATTGAATAGACGCTTTCGAAAGCGATTAGTTTCGGGCGTTCCGGGTCGACTGCGCGCAACAGCTCTTCAAGATGCGCGACGTCATTGTGACGGTAGATGAACTTTTCCGCTCCGCCGCTGCGCATGCCGTGGATCATCGAGGCGTGGTTGTTCGCGTCGGAAAAGACCGCGCAGTCGGGAAGAAGGCGAATCAGGGTGCTCAGCGCTCCCTCGTTTGCGACATAGCCCGACGAGAAAACGAGCGCGGATTCCTTGCTGTGCAGATCTGCGAGGCTGGCCTCGAGTTCGTCGTGATAGATCGTCGTGCCGGAAATATTGCGCGTGCCGCCTGCGCCGGCTCCGCTGCGTTCGATGGCGTCGTTCATCGCGGCGAGAACGGTCGGGTGCTGGCCCATGCCGAGATAATCGTTGGAACACCAGATCGTCACCTCCCGGCTGGAGCCATCGGGCGCGTGGTAGATCGCTTGCGGGAAGTGGCCGCGAAGACGTTCGAGAGTGGCGAAAACCCGGTAGCGTCCTTCGTCCTTCAGCAAGCGAATTTTTTCCGCGAAATGCGCGTCGTAGTCCATCCTTCCGCTCCTTCGCAAAATCGAGGCTCTTCCAAACCCGCCCGGCCGTGCAATCAAGAAAAAGGTATAAGGGATTGCCCGCAAAGGCACAAGTCCTCACAAGGAACAGGTCAAAAGCCTTTTTCTGCCTCCGCCATTTTTTCATACCCGATCAGTGCACTTAGAGCGTGCTGGACGTAATCAATCCTGATTTCCGTGGCGCGGCGGTTGAAATTTTTGGGCAAGGTCCGCGAATCAGTAATGCGACGGA
The DNA here is from genome assembly GCA_009929775.1 of Alphaproteobacteria bacterium. GTDB lineage: Bacteria > Pseudomonadota > Alphaproteobacteria > Micavibrionales > Micavibrionaceae > RZZS01. The sequence goes on along the minus strand of RZZS01000038.1, from coordinate 3,640 downwards.
TGGCTCTGGGGAATCCTCCTTCATAAGTGCCTTCCCCGACCTGGGATCGCAGAAGAAACAAGATGCCTTGCTCAATGGCGGCATCGACTTTTTCAGCCAGCGCTGGATCATCCACCTTGATCAGATCGCGGACAGCAATCAGTCCTTCAAGACGCGTTGCTGTCGGTGTTATTTCTCCCAAAGAACGGCCAAGGCTCCCGGCCAGCAAAGAACCTTCTTCATGTTCCGGCATTTCATTGCTGATGATAAAATTTGAAATCTGCAGCGCATGTTCAACAAGTAGGGCGCGGATATCTGCATCTTCCTCCGGCTCCAGATGCGCTATAAGGTGTCCGGTAGCGATCAAAGCCCAATGATCCGCTGGAACGAACTGTTTGCCCTTTCTGCTTTCAGCGAGATAGACGAGGGCTTTTTGGGCATGAGTTAGCCAGAGCCTGTTCTTGTCGTACTCATACATCATGACAAGCCCCAGCGCCGCCTCTCCAGGATAATACAACGAATTCCAGGACACATCGTATCCCGTTCCGTCATCATGGTATTTTGAATAAAACGAGCCGTCCTCCTTTTGCATGAATAGAATAAACCGGGCGAGGCCCTCCAGTGTTTCAGGTTCGCTGCTTTGTGGTGCTATCCGCTCAAGAGAGGTCAACGCAACCAGCGCAAGCCCGGCACCTCCGAGCTTGGCTTCGTCGCTATCATCTTCCGACCAGACAACTGTTAGATTGTCGCGGCCTTTCAAATTCCCCATTTGGGATCGCAAATAGGCTCCATTTTTGATCAGCATGGCGCGCACGGCATCGTCAGGGCTGCGCTGCCATGCCTGTGCCAGAGCGTACATCGTTCCTGCATGCCGCAGCATATTGTAGGAGTTTTTGTCTAGTTTGATGTGTGGATCGGTATTTATCCTGTAAACGAATTTACCGTCCGGGAGCGCCTGCCTGCCCAGATAATCTGTCGCATCATCGATCGCTGCGGCAAGTGCCTCTGTCGTAAGCTTATGGTTACCTGCTGATACTGGTGGCGATAACGCAAGGACCAGAATGAAAGCCACAAACACCAGAACAGGCCGCATCATGGGCGAGTCTCCTTCTTTCTTTAGTGTCTGGATACATACGCGATCGCTTGAATCCTTTTTTTCTTCCCTCGAAAGCGCTACGGTATGCACACATCTTGCATGCTCTTTAACTACTGCATCTACTCGAGCCAATGTTCTAATGTTCGTCCGGGTCGCGACAGGATTTGTTTGATGCTTATTGTCTTTGGTTCAATCTATCTGGAATTCCTTTATAGGGCAGACGCTCTCCTTTCCGAAGGGGAAACAACGTTCGCGCGGGGATATTCAGTGGAACCCGGCGGACGCGGCGTCCGGCAGTCGTTTGCCGCTGCGCGATGGGGCGTCAAGACAGCGCTGGTCGGACGAATCGGAGAGGACCCGCATGGCGGGCGTATCATGACCCGCCTGCGGCGGCACGGGGTTATGACATCCGGTATCGTCGAGGACGATCAGCCGACGGGATCCATTGTACGGGTGGAAACGTCCGATGGGCGGGGGCAGGCTCTTGTCGCCCCGGGAGCGAACGCGAACACGCGTGCGGAGCAGGTGCCGGACGAGATTTTGCTGCCGACAAGTTGTGTGATGGCTCATGGCGATATGCCGCCCGGGGAGGCGCTCGATCTGCTCGAGCGGGCGAAGAAAGGCGGAGCAAAGATCCTGTATTGCGCGCGGAATCCGGACGAAGTCGCGCGCATTTGCGGTGTGGGAGCCGATGTCATTCTGGTTGACGAGCGCGATGCACGGAGATTCGCCGGGAATTTGAACGTGGGCGCTGATGTCGGTTCGCTCGCGGTCGTGAATGTGCTTCGCAAGACGTTCGGCCTAACATTCGTGCTGTTTGGCGGACCGACCGGCGCGATTGCAATGACGGCAGAGGGGCGCGGCTGGAAGGTTTCTGGTGTGCCAGCGAAAAACGCACCTCTGAGCCCGGTCGCAGCCGATTGCTATTGCGGAACCTTGGCGGCCAGCTTGCATGACGGCGATGTTCTGCCGGAAGCTATGCGCAAGGCGAGTGTCGCGGCGTCACTGGTCGCGGGTGCTGCAGGTGACATTTTCGAGAGTTATCCTTACAGGGACAACGTGCGGGATGCCCTTGCGGGGTTCCCTTCCGCGGAACCAGTCATCCTTTGATACAGGTTCAGATCGAAAAATCGATGCCGCTGCCCCGGCTGCCTGAGGCAGGTACGTTGCGGATCGCCGACTCAAGCAATCCGGCGATCGATCGTTCCATCTCGGCGTTCTGTTTCACGATCGAAAGCGCGACGGCTTGCTGAAGCATTGCCTGTTTGGCGGCGATAGCGGGGGGCATGGAAACCGACATGGGACCTCCGGGAGACTATTGGGGTGATATTCCGTATTTCGTATAAAAGCGCGTGCAGGCGTTGCCCAGTTCGCGCACCAGTTCGCTGCCTTCACGTCCGCCGCTTCCTTTCAGGCGTGTGGCGACAATGATCTGGATCGAATTCTGATGGGCTTTTACTATATCGAGCGCGTCCCTGTTCAGATCCGAAATATTGTCGAGCAAAAGAAGGATGGTATCTGCGATCTCGCTGATGAGCGAATAGCTGAACATCCCGCCGTTCGCCTTGAGTTGCATTACGGTCGCGGCAAGCCGTTCGCGCGTGTCCTCGTTCGAGATGCGACCGTGTTCGTAGTCGGCGATGACTTCAGCCAGATCTTTCAGGTACTTCTCGGCGTATGGCGCAAAATCGACATCCGTATCGTCAATGGCTTTCTGGCCTTTTTTTGCAACGTCGGGTTCAAATCCGCCGCCGCCGACCTTTTGTTTGATCTTGTTCGGCGGTTTGATAAAGCGGGCATTTCGCAAGGTTTTCTGCACGGTCGGACTCTTGGTGGCCTATTGGGTTCGCTTCCGGGTTTCTTCGACGAGTTTTCGCAATGTGTCGGCCGCTCTTTTATCGGTGGCCGAATTGCCGGTTCCGTAAGCGCCGTCGTCTTCGCGCCGCCTGGGGCCTTCGTAGTCGCCGCGGCGCCTGCGTCTGCGGTCGGGGCCGAAAAATTGCTCCGCCTCGACGAACTGCCGGGGATGCTCGATCACGTGCTCGATCTTCGCGTACAGATCCTTTGCCATAAAGGGCTTGACGAGAAATTCGGTTACGCCGCGGTCGCGGGCCGTTTCGACCCGAAACCGGGAACTGAATCCGCTCATGACGATGACGGGTACGTAACGATCGGGGGACATGGTATCGGTTCTGATACGTTCGACCAGTTCAAGTCCGTCCATGGGCTCCATGATCCAGTCGGTAATGACCAGATCAGGGCTCTCCCGGCAGAAAAGGTCGAAAGCGGTTTCGCCGCTACCGGCGGTCAGCACGTTTTTAAAGCCCGCAATGTTAAGAAGGGACTTCGTCAGCGAGAGCATTGGCGGCATGTCATCCACGACGAGCACGCGGGCATTTTCCAGTTTGTATGCCATGGCCACCGGCTCCGAAGAATTTCAAACAATCAGCGTAAAAATAATACCGTAATCACAGTACCCGACACAGTGGGATAAGGCGGTGAGATGATTCATAATTTGGGATTCTTTGTTGCGAATCAAGGAGTCCGCAAATGTATGAAAGTCTT
>RZZS01000037.1 GCA_009929775.1 Alphaproteobacteria bacterium | reverse complement strand
CCCCGCCACTCTGCTGGAATGAAGTTATCGCCTGCCGGATAATCTGGGTGAAATCGTCGGCAAGACTCGATCCGAAAAACACCAGCGGCAACAGAAAACAAAGCGCCAGAAGAACGGTCATGAGAAGTGCCGCCAGCGTTGTTCGCCCTTTCAGGCGTTTTTGCAACCAGTCGAAAGCCGGCCATGTCGCAAGCACAAAAATCGTCGCGAGAAGCAGCGCGGGGATAAAAGGCGCCACAATCATCAGACACATGCCGAGAATAAGCAGCGTCGCCCCCGCAACAATGGCAGAGCGATAGACGAGAGGCTTGCTTACCTTGTCGAATTCGATTTGCATTCTATCTGGTTACGCCGGTTCGAGAGGTGTTTCAAGAACAAACTCTCGACGGTTTATTGTTGCCTGCGAAAAGGCTATATTCCCTGTCATGGTTACGTCTCTCTCCCCCGGTCGCGCCATTGTCATGTACGGGCGCAGCCTCATGGCGCTTGAAATCGCTCACTCGCTCGGCCAGCGGGGCGTCGAGGTAATCGGCTGCGACGATGTTGATTTCACGGTACTGTCCTTTTCGCGCTACGTGGACCGCTCGTTTGTGCACGCGTCCCACCGCAAGGACCCCGATAAATTCATCGAAGACCTCGAGCGTAATATTCTCAAGCACAAGCCGAAAGACGATCGTCCCTATGTGCTGATACCGGTTTTCCGGGAGACGGATATTGTCGCGGAACACGCGGCGCGCCTCGCCCCGCACATCACAGTCGCCGCGCCGGATTACGAGAGCATCACGAAAGTATTCCCAAAAGACCGGCTCGTGGAAACCGCCGCCCGGCTCGGGTTGCACGCCCCCGGAAGCATCGTTCCGCGAAGCGAAAGCGATCTTGTAAACGCTCCGCTTCCTGCCATTCTCAAACCGGCGGACGATGTCGGCGGTCGGGGCGTGCGCCGAATCGAAACGCTCGAAGCGCTTGCCGGAGCGTACCGCGACAATCTTGATCGCTACGGCGTTCCACCCGTCGTACAGGACCTCGTGCCCGGCAAAGATTACTGCCTGACCGTCATATGCGAGCGCGGCGACGTAAAGGCCAGCATGGCTTACCGGAATCTGCGCAAATTTCCGGCGCAATCCGGTGCCGGGATCGTTCGCGAAACGGTTGAAGACTCGCGCTTCCTTGAAGTCGCCCGACCGCTGCTCATGGACGCAAACTGGCATGGCGTTGCTGAAATCGATTTCGTCTGGGATGAAAAGCCGCGTTCCGAGCCCTGGCTGATTGAAGTGAACGCCAGATTCTGGGCCGGGTTGTTCCAGAGCGTCGAATCGGGAGTCGATTTTCCATGGCTGCTCTACCGCCTTGCCGTTGACGGACGGGTCCCGGAAACTGGGCCAGCGAAAGTCGGACAGAAGACCAAGGTTCCGACTGTCTGGCTGCTCTCGGCAATTCAGGATATTTTGAGAAACGAGCCCGAGCGCGAACGGATGGAGCGATCATGGGAAGACGTGCTTGCGCATATCCAGAACAAAGGCATTCGCGAGGCCTTCCAGGATTTGGGCCAGCGGCTCGGGCGGCGCGGGGGGAGAATGACCTACCGCGAAGCCTTCGCCGAACTGCAGAAAATCAAGACCGAAATGCGCGAGGCGAAAAGCGAGTTTCCACTGCGCGAAGACCCGTTTATTATTTTCGGCGTCATGTTCATTCTGGGGTCGCTGATCCGGCACGGAAAACTGCCGCCAGAGGTTAAATTCTAGAGAGGCGCTGAAAATGGCAAAGCGTCCAGTCATTGGCATCACCAGACCCGATTTCAAGGGCGCTGCCGCCTATGCCGCGCTCGCCTCCGCGATCCGCCTTGCGGGCGGGGCGTCCCTCAGGATAACGCCCTATCATCCGCGTGACGACGTCCGAATTGACGGGCTCGTCCTTGGCGGCGGGGACGATATCTTTCCAATGCTTTTCCGTCGTCCCGGCAAGATCAAACGCGACTACGTATACGACCATGACCGGGACGCGCTGGAGCTTGCCTGGCTTATGCGGGCAAAAGAACGCGGACTGCCCGTTCTCGGCATCTGCCGGGGCATGCAGTTGATGAACGTCGCGGGAGGCGGAACGCTCCATATGGATGTCAGCACGGCGTTCGAGAATGCCTTTTACCCGTCCTCATGGCGCGGTCATACGTTCTTCCGCAAGCTGGTGCACATTGAACCGGGCAGTCTCCTTTCCCGGGCAACCGGATCGGAAAGCCTTCATGTCAACTCCATCCACAAGCAAGCCATCGACCGCGTTGCGCCGGGTCTGAAGGTCAGCGCCCGCGAGAAAAACGGCGTCGTTCAGGCCATCGAAGATCCCGCCCGCCTTTTCTTTCTCGGGGTTCAGTTCCATCCGGAATTCCTGATTTACCGAAAGACGTTCCGGCGCTTTTTCCGCGCCTTTATCAAGGCTGCGAGCGACTGCCCTTAAGGAACAGCATGGAACAGGGTCCGTTGGTTCCGCCTCATGGCGAATGGAGGCAAACATGACCGACAAGGACGTTCTCGAACGAGGAAACATCTATTTCTTCTACCGGCCCGGCGTCAACGAGGGCAGCCCCGAAGGGAAACGCGATATCCAGCGTTTTTACATGATCCTGCGCCCCGACGGCGCACGGCATTACCGACTGTGCATCATCGGCCGGAAGTTCCTCCCGGATATCGAGAAGCATCAGCGCTTCTGGGGCTTCATCGACGACATCAAGGATGACGCGGACGAGCTCGCCGACGATCTCGGCGCAAGCGGCCGCGAGCATCCGGCGCGCCCGGCGGGCGAAGGGAGATACAAGCTCGCCGCGCGCCATCGCGGTCTGCATCTCGTCTGGGCACTGAGCGAACCGGAACACCCCGGCGCGGCGCAAAAGGACCTCAACATCCCTCCCGAGGCGGCCTATGTCCTGTCGGTCAAAAACCCCGAGACCGGCTCTCCGAAAAGCGCCGGGCTTTCCGGGGACCGGAAGGCGGATTATCCGGAGGAGTTGCAGGATGAATTCGACGACCGGCGCTTTGCGGACAATCCTGAAATGCTCGATTACGCAGGCGCGCAATTCGTCCTTATCGGAAGCCGGGAGAACCCGGAAGAGAAATACGGTATGAAGCTCGGAGACGTCGATCACGATGAAGTGTTTCACGACCTGCGCATAGACCCCGCCGCGCAACCCGTCAAACCGCTGTTCGAGGGCCGCTGGGCGTAAGAAGACAGCGGAAACGACAAAGCCCTCTCCCCGGCGGGGAGAGGTAACCGATCTGCTTGAACCTGACGCCCGTTGCCGTTACAACACCGCCATGGATAAACCCGAACTTCTTCTCCCCGCGGGCTCGCCCGAGACGATCCGCACCGCCGTGCTGTACGGGGCCGATGCGGTCTATATGGGCACGCCCGACATGTCGATGCGCACCAAGAGCAAGCTGACGCTCGACGAAGTCGTCGAGGGGACGAGGTTCGCGCACGCGCACGGCGTGAAGGTTTATCTCACCCTGAACCTGATTTCGCATAACCGCGACATTCCCAAACTTCCGGAATACCTCGAAACCGTGCGCGCAGTCAGTCCGGACGGTCTGATCGTCGCCGATCCCGGCGTGTTCGCGTTCGTGCGGGAGCATGCTCCCGAAATTCCGCTGCACGTCTCCACGCAGGCCAACGCCTGTTCGTGGCTGACTGTGAATTTCTGGAAGGATCAGGGCGCAAAGCTCGTTGTACTCGGGCGTGAGACCAGTTTTGCCGAACTTGCGGAAATTCGCAAACAATGTCCGGACATCAAACTGGAAGCTTTCGTGCACGGAGCGATGTGCATGACGTATTCGGGGCGGTGCCTGCTCTCGAACTTCATGGCCGAACGCGGCGCCAATCAGGGCAATTGCGCCAATTCCTGCCGGTGGGAATATAAAGTCCACCTGAAACTGAAAGACGGTACCGTGCAGGAACTGACCATCGACGAGCGCAACGAGGGTTTGTTCGAGTTCTTCCTGGAGGAAGGCTACCGGCCCGGCGAGCTTCTGCCCATAGAGGAGAACGAGCGCGGCAGTTATATCCTGAATTCCAAAGATTTGTGCCTGATGCCCAAACTTGCCGACTACATGCGCATCGGGGTCGACACCTTCAAGATCGAGGGACGCTCGCGCAGCCCCTATTACGTCGCGCTCACCGCACGCGCCTACCGGCAGGCCATCGACGACTGGGCGGACAATCCGGACGGATGGGATCCGAAGCCCTACATGCGGGAACTCGAAACCGTCGGCAGCCGCGGCTATACGCTCGCCTTCCATAACGGCCGCCTGACGAACTACGCGCACGGCTACGACCATACGGCGGCGCTCGGGGAGTGGGAGTATGCGGGTTCGATCGCGGACGTGACGGACGACGCCCTTATCCTGACCGTCAAGAACCGGCTCGAGGCCGGCGACGTGCTGGAATTCGTGCCGCCCGCTTCCCGCGAGACGATTTTGCTGCGGCTTTACGCGTATGAAACGCTCGATGGAAAAAAGCACGAAGCGGTAAACGCCGGACAGAAACGCGCCGTCCGCATTCCGTTCAGCGCCTTCGACCACGAGGACGCCGCGCGCGTGCGCGCCCTGCTCCCGCCGCTTACCATCGTGCGCAAGGAACGCAGCCTGACGGAAGCGGAGTGGGCGCGCCTGAAAGCCGACCGCGCCGCGCTTCGGCTCGATCAGGGATCGGGCAGCGGGACGGCGTATGACGAAAACCGCAAAAAGCTGCAAGTCGCGCTCGAAGAGGACCTGATGGACCGCCGCCCGCGCTCGCCGAGGCTCGGGACGGAAGGGTGCTGCGGCAAGGGCTGCAACGGCTGTCACATTTTCTGGAACGACCCGGCCTATGGAAAAGCGCGCAAGCTTCTCGCGACAAAAAAGCAGGGAGAAATGCTGGATCAGAATATGCGGGAAACCGGCTAGGCCGGATCGAGAGCGAGCTATAAAATCTTCAGACGCCGAAGGCGGTCGGCGACGGTCCTTCAGCGAGTGCCCGCATGTTTTCCGTTTTCGCCTTTAATGCGGGCGGAAACGGCGGGGGAAGAATGCCCATCCTCCGATCCTCGCCGTCCTTGACAAGCCAAATATATAGTGCGGTATCTATCAGCTCCGCGTCCGGCGGGCAGAACAGGGTTTCATCATCTGCGTCGGCCTCATACAGGAGAACCTGACGGTCGCCGATTTGGTGCAGGGAAGGGACAGTGTTGCTGGTGCCGGTCAGGTGATCGAACTCCCCTTCCGTGAGCCTGTATGCGGCTCGAAGTTCCGGATAATCACCAAGCGACGGAACCGGCGGCACCGCCTCGAATAACCGCTGCAGCTCCCGCCCCTCTTCCGTTTCCGTATTCGGCTCAACGATATAGTCGCCACCGAAGGACGGCGTGGCGGTAAACCAGACATTATCTTCAATCTTCAGCGACTTGCCAGCATCCAGGAAATTGATATTTCCTTCCGCGCGCGCACTCATCAGGAACTTCGTCCGCTCACCCAGATTTCCCCCATAACGCCAGCTTCCCTGCGCGCGATATGAATCGCCCGCGGCAAGCTGCGGAACCAGCATCTCGGCTAGCTCAACCGCCACGATTCGGGATATCTCATCGTTGAGCGTCTGGCACGCTTCTTCCCATTGCGCTTTTCTGAACCGATAGTCGTCTAGAAGCTCGAGCGAGCGGCCCAGCGCGAGGAAGCTCTTGTGGACACGACCAGGCTGACTGAATTCCTCTCGATGAGAGTGACGTTCGGGGTCGAAATCGCCCGGCGTCTCCGTCCCTCTCCGCGCCTTGAAAAAAACGGACGCCGGCGTGTTCCATCCTCCCGCAAAAAGAAACTGACCGACCTGATCCGCTTCTGGTTGCTCGAGTTCGCGCGCGCCTTCCGGTACAAAATGCTCGCCATTATAAGCTACAGGCGAATACATGTAGAGCTTCTCCCTGCCATCACCAAGATCGGCAACGTAGATGTCGGGCCACTCGAGGTAAGCGCGCGGAAGCCCCTCAGCGAATGTTACAACCTGCACGACCGGACTCCCAAGTCCGGTCGCCTCCAGTATATCGGGATTGTCGCTCACGAGACGCGCCTCAATGCGCGCGTACGCAGCGCTAACGTCGTCGACAGTACCTGTAATCGGGGGATTATCGGCAAACTCCTCCCCGACAACAACGAGCAACGCCTGCGCCATGGCGAACGCTTTTCCTTGAGGGTCGAGCTCAAAAACCCGAAGAGTCGGAATCCGGTCATTCATGAAGTATGTATAAACCGGCAGGCCAGTCCCCTGCCACAGTTTTGTTACTCCAAGAAGGTGCGCAGGAACGCACTTACCGTCATCACTTGCGCTTCTGATCAAAACTCCCCTGTCCGAAAACTCGCCAAGATAATAATCGTATTTCCGACCTGAACCGTGTGGGGGCGGCATTCATTGGGTACCGCCGAGGAGAAAAAGCCAATGAACGTCATCGCAAGAGGTTTCGCCGCCGGTTTCATCGCGACGCTCGCGCTTTCCGTTGTCATGATCGCCAAACAAATGACGGGCATTATGCCGGAGCTGAGCATCATCCGTTTGCTTTCAGACCTTCTGAACGATTTAGCTGCCCTTCCCGCTCATCCGGCCAGCGGCTGGGGTGCGCATTTCGCCATCGGCACACTGGTCTGGGGTGGCATTTTCGGTACCTTCAACCGAGCAATTTATGGACAGCGGGAAATCACCAAGGGAATGGCGCTTGGGGTCTTCGCATGGGTGGCGATGATGTTTGCCGTCATGCCTCTGGCAGGTGCCGGCCTGTTCGGCTACGGAATTGATCTCATGACGCCGGTTGTCACGCTTGTCCTGCATCTGTTTTACGGCGCGGTTCTCGGCTCGTCGTACGCATGGCTGACACACGGGCGGCCGGTGGAATCGACTGAAACCTGAGCCAACCGCAAACGATCATATATTCGCCCGCTCGACCGTCTTGTGGCTTTGGATAAGGTGCAGCGCCTCTTCCGGGTCGTCCGTAATGCGAACGAAATTGACGTCTTCCGGATTGATCGTGCCGTGATTGATCATCGTCTCGTTTATAAAGGGCCCAAGCGGCTCCCAGTAATCCCGCCCCATCGCGACCACAGGAAAGTTCTTCACCTTGCCGGTCTGGATGAGCGTGGCGATCTCGAACGTCTCGTCCATCGTCCCGAAACCACCCGGCATCAGGACGAAGGCGGTCGAATATTTGACCAACATCACCTTGCGCACAAAGAAATAGTGAAAATCGATCGACAGGTCGAGATACGGGTTGGCGAACTGCTCGTGCGGCAGTTCGATGTTGCAGCCGATCGAATACCCTCCGCCCTCCTTCGCACCGCGGTTCGCCGCCTCCATGATACCGGGGCCGCCGCCGGTCATGATCTTGAACCCGTTCTCGGCGAGCAATTTCGCGGTGGCGCGCGCCATCTCGTAATAGACATTGCCTTCCCTGAACCGGGCCGAACCGAATACCGTCACGCATTCATTGACATTTTGCAGCTTGCGAAACCCCATGCGGAATTCCCGCCAGATGCGCATCGCCATCCAGTAATCGGTCGAATAGTTGCTTTTCTCGAGGAGTTTGAAGTCGCTTGTGGCTTCGGGGGATCGTTCGTTCATTTTTTTCTCCGGCTACGCCGAATGACAGCGCTGTTTCCCCGATCATAAAGCGGTTTGCGGACATGAGAAACCCGGAATTTCAAATATGTGCGTCAGGCCGGGTCCTCGACCCACGGCGTAATGCGGAAACTTGCGGAGTGGGAGCCGTTTACGAGTTCGAGGTCGCGGAAAAGACCGCTGTGGTGGCTCCGCGCGGCGAAGCCGCCTGCGTCGGTGCGCTCCAGACCGAGCGCCGCCTCCAGCGCCATGAACACCGCCCCCGACGACCAGGCTTGCGGCAGACACGCCGTCGGAAAAAAAACGAGACCGCTTCCCTCTTCCTTCGGAAAACCGCAGAAGAGCTCAGGCAACATTCGGTGCGGCGAGCGCGTCGCCGCCTCAAACAGCGCGGCAAGCAAGGTCTCGGCCTCCCGGAAATAGCCGTAACGAGCAAAGCCGGCGGCACAAATTCCGGTATCGTGCGGCCATACCGATCCATTGTGATAGGCGATCGGGTTGTACAGCGACTCCCCGGTCCCGATGGTCCGAATGCCCCAGCCCGAAAACATCTCCTCGCTCATCAGGTGAGCGACGATCCGACCGGCGCGCTCTTCCGGTACGATGCCGCTGAACAGCAGATGGCCGACATTGGAGCTCTTGACGCGGCAGGGGCGTTTGTCCTTGTCGAGAGCCAGCGCATAGGTGCCCTTATCCTCCATCCAGAAGACATTGTTGAACGTCTCGAAAAGTGCCTGCGCCTTCCGCTCAAGCCGCGCGCTCAAATCGTCCTCGTTCATCACCCAGGCAATTTCCGCCATGCCCTTGAGCGCGGCGTAGACATAGCCCTGAACCTCGCACAGCGCGATCGGAGGCTCGGCGATGCGCCCGTCCTCATGGAAGACCGAATTCCATGAATCCTTCCAGCCCTGCGTGAAGAGGCCGCTCTCCTCGCTGCGCTTGTACTCGACGAAACCGTCGCCATCCCTGTCGCCGTCCGTTTCTATCCAGTGCAGCGCCGCCTTGAAAGGCGGCCACATCGTCCGCATGAAATCCAGATCCCGCGTCTGCCGGAAATATGCGGCCCCGAGCATTACAAACAAGGGCGTGCTGTCGACGCTGCCGTAATACTTGCGGAACGGGACCTCGCGGGCGAGCGCCATCTCGCCGTTCCGGGTTTCGTGCAGGATCTTGCCGGGGGCCGACTCCGCATAGCTGTCGTACTCCGTGGCCTGATGCGCCGCGAGATACGTCAGGACCCCCCGGGCGATACCCGGCTGGAAGAACAGGGTCTGGAAGGCGGTGACCAGCCCGTCCCGACCGAAGGCCGTGCTGAACCAGGGAATTCCGGCGTACGGATAAAGCCCCTCGTCGGTGTCCGTCACCAGCAGGGCCAGCGCCTTTTTCGAACTGTCGAGCCATGAATTGAAGAGCTGGTTGGAACTTTCGACTCTGATCCAGTCTGCACACCGCCGCCGGATACGTTCGCGGCATGCGGACAGGTGCCCGTCGAAATCGCCCTGTGCGAAGTCGTTGCGCCGTGCGCCAACGCTGAACATGCAGGACCACGTCTCGTTCGGCTCAAGGCGAAATTCATAGTCGCAGTCGCTCCGGCCAAGCCGCGACGGGGCTTCCGAAAAGCCGATATGCGTCTCCCGCAGCGCGCCGTCGACCCCCTTGTAGCGCAAGACCGCCGTTCCGTCATTGATCCCGGATTCAAGCACCCGCCCGCGCTGCCCGCGATCCATCCCCCGCACTTCGAAAATATCGAGAAAATCGGCAGCGTACTGGAGCGTCATGTGAATGGATGCCGGAAGCTCGCCGTAGTTCAAAAGAGTCACTTTCTCAAGCAGAATCTCGTCCCGGATGATCTTCTGCCGACGAACATAGATAAGGGCCTCGGAAATTTCCTCGCCCCTCTGGTCCCGGAACGGCATGTTTGTCATGTTACTGTCGAGCAAGACCCCGTCGTCATCGAGTTCTGTACTGAGGAGCTTGAGGCGGGCGTTCGCGATTGACAGCCACCAGTGTGATAGATGACGCGTGTCATTAACGAAAAGCCCTGTAGAGGTTTCGGGATCCTCCATGACGTTGCCCGACATGTTGAATACCCCGAACGCGTCCTTGTGCTTCAGCACGTGAAGCTGGTAAAGCGGCGACAACAGGACTGGCAGAAAGTGAGGCGCAACCTCGCCATCTGTAGTCTCCCGCAGCTTCGCCAGTCCCATCATCCCGTCAATCCTTCTTCGCCTCTGCACCTATCCTGGCATCAGGCGACCGTCACCAGATCCGGGCAACGTCCGGACCGGAAGTACTTTTCCGGTTTGCGCAATGCCACGCGCCCCACCGAACATCTTCACCGGCGCGGCAACCGATCTGTCGGTGACTTTCAGCAGCTCCCTGTAGAGCTGGACATAATTCTGCACCATCGCCTCAACCGAAAAGCGCTCCTCGAACCGCTGGCGGATCGTGGCGCGATCGAGCGCGTCCACATAACGCATCGCCTCCACCGCTTCCTCGATGCTGTCGACGATGAAGCCTGTGACCCCATGCTCCACCACTTCCGGCACAGACCCGTAGCGAAACGCGATCACCGGCGTGCCGCAGGCCATCGCCTCGATCATCACAAGCCCGAAACATTCGGGCCAGTTGATCGGCATCAGCAAAGCTTTCGCGTGGCCGAGAAAATCGCTTTTCTCGTGCTCGCCGATCTCGCCCGCATAGTCAACGAAATCAAGCTCGAGAAGCGGCTCGACAACATTTCGGTAGTAGACTTTGTTCGCCTCGCTCTGATTGCAGATTTTCGCCGCGAGCCGGATCGGATACCCCGCCTGCCGGGCAATTTCTATGGCCTTTTCCGCGCCTTTTTCCGGCGAGAAGCGACCGAGGAAGGCCACATAGTCCTGCTCGCCTTCAGAGCGGAACTTGTACGTTCTCCTCGGCACGCCATGATATATCGTCCAGACGAAGTTCGCCGTTGGCACCGGCTCGCGTTGCGCGTCCGAAATCGACACAAGCGGAAATAGGTCGAAGGTGCGGAAAAAGGATTTCAATCCCTTGAGGTCAAGACGCCCGTGTAGCGTCGTGACCGTCTTTTCCGGCATGTCACCAAAGACCTGCATGTGCAAAAGATCGGTATGAAAGTGGATAATGTCGAACTCGTCGGCCATGTCGTGTACCAGTTCAAGCATGACCATGTCGTCAGCTATGTCGCAGTGCAGCGGGTCGCGATCGAGTCGCCGCGCTTTGTCCCGGCAGGGGATCAGCCGCCCCGCGACCTTGCTGTCTCCCGAGGCGAAAACCGTCACCTCGTGGCCCTTCTCGACCAGCCGGTCGCCGAGGTAGGAAACTATTCGTTCAGTGCCGCCGTAAAGTCTTGGAGGAATACTTTCAGAAAGGGGAGCAACCTGTGCGATACGCATTGTGTTTGTCTCCGGATTGTTAAGAATGCCGGAAGCCAACCACGTCGAGAGAATTGCGGTTCCTGAAAGCTTGTAAAGCGCTGATTTCGCGTTAACAATTCGTGGTGGCTATCGGGGCTGCAGCCGGTCTTCAAAAGCAGAGGCGGGAGATTCCGGCGCGTCAAACCGTCCTGTTTCCAGATAGTGCGTCACCTGCCGAATGGTCTCGCTGTTCCACAGAATAAGGGTATGCGACCAGTTTTTAATCTGAAGGAATCCGGTGACAGTGGAAATGAGGGACGACTTCACCGAAACAACGCCGTCATTGTCCTCAATCGCCAGAGGGTTAAAGCCGTACTTGCGACCGGATCCGCCAACGATAATCCCGACAGGAAGCCGCAAATCGGGCAATGCGTTCGCGCCCGCACTCGTGAGATCGTATCCGACACCGCCGCAAACCCATTCGTACAGCGGACGAAGTTCCGGACGGGCGTAGACAAGATCGGCAAAAAAGGAGCCCTTGTGAGGCGGAGCGACCATCACAATCCGCCCGAGCGAAAACCGCCCGAACCAGTTGTTGTCCATATCGAGCATCGCCCGTGTGATCAGCCCCCCCATACTGTGCGTCACGAAGGACAGGGTTTCCACGCCTTCGAGCCGGTCGATCAGCGCGGCAATCCGTTCGGCATGGCCATTGACATCCAGATGGCCGCTCGGGTAGTCCACCATCATGCTCTCGTAGCCCGCGTTCCGCAGCGCCTGCTCAATCGCGGCGAAGAAAAACGGATGGTTGTTCAGACCGGGAATCAGAAGCACATGATGACTTCCTGACGGCGCAAGACCGCGTTTCTTTTCGCTGTCCAGACGAGCATTGCATTCCTCCTGCGTTCCCTCGAGGACTTTGCGGCCTTTTGCATTCATCACGCGGTACGAGCCGGTGAGAACGTTCTTCTGAATACGCCAACCGGCAAAATGGTGCCAGTCATACCAGTGCCTCCAACCCAGATGCGTAGGCATTTTCACCATTGTTCGAAAGAGGGATGGCTTGTTCATTTCAAATGCCTGTCCTTTCGAGTCCCGCAACAAACGTGTCGATGAGGTTATCGACAAGATCGGCCGAACTCATGTTTCCGGTCACTTTCGGTATCTTGCCGGTCGCCTCGAGAAAGCACAGCCCATGCACCGAGCCCCAGAGAACCCGCGCCGCCATACGCCGACGACGCTGGTCGAGAGGAAGGAAAAAGGGCTCCAGGAGCTCCTCAAGGGGCTGGAAGATGCGCTCGACCTTGTCGCCGAACCATGTCGGAACCGCCTTACCGTCCGGCAAATTGTGCACAAACAACATAATCCAGTGATTTTTATGCTCTCCGGCAAAATCTCGATATCGTTTCGCCATGGCCTTCATCTTGTCGGCAGGCTTTCCCCCGCCCCCCGGACAATCCGGCACCGCAATCGCCTCATGCAAGGTATCGAGCGTCCGGGCGGACACCAGAAGATAGAGATCGTCCATCGAGCCGAACAGGTTATAGATCGTCCCCGGCGCATAGCCGATTTCTTTCGCGACCCGGCGGGCCGTTGCCGCAGCGAACCCGTCCTCGCCGACAATTTTCCATGCAGCGTCGATGGTTATAGCGACGAGTTCGTCTCTTGTATGATCGCTGCGCCGTGCCATAATGCCTCCAGTTCCGTTCAGCGTAGCTCTTTTTTGAACGTTGTACAATTTTTTTATTGAACATAGTTTAATTTTGTGCCAGCATTGTAATTGAACGATGTTCATTTTAAACGGAGGGTGCCATGGGTTGGCTCGGACTAATCGGAATTTTCCTGCTCGTCTATCTTGTCCTTCCCTGGGTCAATCTTGGAAGGATCAACCGTCTCGAGCGTAAAATCTGGCTCCTCGAACGCCGCCTTGCGGACCCGGTCGTTTCGCCCGAGGCTGGCCGCTTCCACAGAGCGCACGAACCTCCGCCAGAAGAGGCCGGGGAAATCGCGCGGCAGCCGCCGCCCGTCATGCCGACGCCTTCCTCTCCTTCGGCTCCCGGCCGCGAACCGCCCCCGGAGAGCGCCACTGCCGCCATCCCCCCTTCCGTTCCTCCGGTTCTCCGGAAACCGGCATTCCCGGAAACCAGGCAACGAGAAGAGCGCAGCGCAAGACCTCGCATCGTTTCTTCTTTTGAGGTGAATGTCGGCGCGAAGCTCCCCGTGTGGATTGGCTCGGTTGCGATCATTTTCGCGGCGTTCTTTCTTATCCGCCATGCCGTCGAGATCGGCTGGCTGACAGAAAGTGTGCGCGTGATACTCGGTGCGCTGTTCGGCGTGGCCCTCGTGGCGGGAAGCCTTGGCCTGCTGAAATATCCGGTCCTGCCGAACGCCAGGCGCATTGCTCAAGGGATGGCAGGCGCCGGAATCGTCGTCCTTTACGTCGCCCTGTTTGCCGCCGCGAGCTATTACCAGTTGATTCCAGCACTGGCCGGATTTGCCGGGATGGTCGTCGTAACCGGGGCGGCCGTCGTGCTTTCCCTTCGGCACGGGCAGCCGATCGCTGCGTTCGGTCTGATCGGCGGATTGCTCACGCCCGCTCTCATCAACGCGCCCGAGCCGAGCGCTGTGGGACTGTTCGGCTATCTTTTCGCGCTCTTCGCCGGGCTCCTCTTCGTCTTTTCGCGCCGGGAATGGTGGTTTCTCGCCGTAGTGGCCGTCGCCGGTCTGTTCGGCTGGTCAGGCCTCTGGTTCGTAACGCAGTTCACGCCTGCCGACAGCGTTATCCTGATCCTCTTCGCTGTCGGTATCACTGCGGTCGCGCTGGCCGCGACCGGTCGCCGGGTGCGTGAAGAGCGCGCGCCCGCTCAGGCGCACGGCCTCAACGCTCTCGCGCTGGCAGGAAGCCTTGTGACGGTCCTCACGCTCGGCGTCACCGTAGAACTCACGCTTCTCGACTGGTCTCTGCTCTGGCTCGTGGGGCTGGCAACGCTCGCGCTCACATTTTTCGCGCCGAAGATCTATACGGGTGCGCTCTGGGCTGTCGCAGGCGTCAGCCTTGCCGTGTTCGTACTCTGGGCACCAGGCGTATCCGCGCTCGAGGCAAGCCTCGTCCTCGCAGGTCTGGCGGCCGTCCACGTCGTTTCGCCGGGCATTCTGATGCGGCGCGTCCCGGACCCACGCATGCTTTCCGGCCTGCAATGCGCGGCGGCGCTCGCCCTTTACGGCGCGGCATATTTCACCCTGTCCCTTCCCGCGTGGCTGGAAAGCGGTTTCGGCATGTTCTGGGGGATCGCAAGCTTGATCCTCGCCAGCCTTTCCGCGTGGCAGGCACAGGACGTTCGCCTGAACTTCCCGAAAGACGGTGACAAACATCGAACCGTTGAGAACACGCTCGTCGCGTTCTACGCTCTCACCGCCTCGGCGTTTCTCGCGCTCGGAATCACGATCGAGACGCCGTTCGAATACATGCCGCACGCCTTTGCGCTGCAACTTCTTGCCACAGCCCTGACCTACCGCCAGACCGGGATCGTCTTTCTTGAGAACATCATGCTTGGCCTCACCGTCGTTCTTGCCGGTCTGTATTATGAGCAAATCTTTTTCTTCCTCGAAATTCTGGTGCGAAGCATCTCCAACGATGCCGCGGGGTGGCAGAGCCTCGGCCAGTCGGCCCCCGACCGCCCGTTCGTCATGCTCGCCGTTCCCGCCCTTCTGGCAGGCGCCGCACTCTACACCGCCCGCAGCCGCCAGAGCGCCGGAGAGCCCATCCGACGAGCCCTGTCCGGACTCACCATTGCCCTTGCCACCGCTCTTGGCTACACCCTCCTGCGCATGCCGTTCGCAGAACCGGCAGGCTTTATGGAGCGCGGGTTCCTGACTCTCCTGCTTGGCGGCTCGGGAACGGTTTTCTTCCTTCTTTCCCGCCGCGAAACGCTCTCGCACCTGAAGGTCTGGGGCCTTGTTCTCCTGCATCTCGCGATGGCGCGCCTTATCTGGTTCGACCTGCTCATCCTGAACCCGGTCTTCAACGAGGACCAGCATGTCGGCACGTGGCCCGTGCTCAACGGCATCACGTTCGTCTATGGCGCGGGCGCAGCGCTGGCCCTGTTAGCGGTTCGCAGCGACATACTGAACCGCGACAATTTCTTCAACTTCCTCTACCGCGTCGCCGGATACGCCATGTTCTTCCTGCTGGTCACCCTGAACGTCCGCCAGATGTTCGCGGGCGAAGACCTCACGGGCCCGCTGACCGGAAACGCTGAAATGTACGGCTACAGCGCCGCATGGCTTCTCGCGGGAATCGCGCTTCTCGTCTTCGGCATGATGCGGGAGAACCTTCCGGCCCGCATCTCGGCGCTCGTCTTCCTGACGCTCGCTATCGGCAAGGTCTTCCTGTTCGACATGGCAGAGCTTGACGGTCTCTACCGAATCTTCAGTTTCTTCGGACTCGGTGTCTGCCTGATTGCCATGAGTGCCTTTTACTCGCGCTTCATGAGCAGCGCGGCTATCCTTTCCGGCGATGAACAGAATGAAGGAGGCGTGCAATGACTGACAGGGAATCCACCTACGGACCGCTCGCCGTCTTCTCAAAGGTCTATCGCAAAACAGGGCGCTGGGAGCGGGAGGGGCTGATTACGGACGCGCAACGCGACGCGATCCTCGCATTCGAGCGAGCCTCGGGCAGCAAGCGCTTCGTTCGTACATTGTTCGGCCTTGCGCTGTTTTTTATCGGACTCGGCATGGTTTCGCTTATCGCGGCGAACTGGGTCCATATCCCGGGTGGTATTAAACTATCCGCGCATTTCCTGTTGAACCTTCTCGCCGCGTCCGTCATGTTCCGCGCCGAACGGGAAAATAGCCCGTGGTGGCGGGAGGGCGCGACGGCAATCTTCTTCGCGCTGAACCTCACCTTCATCGTGCTGACCGGGCAGGTCTTCCACCTGAGCGGCAATACGGCGGCCGCGCTTTCGCTCTGGATACTCATCTCCTCTCCGGCGGTGTTCCTGTTCGGACGCAGCGCGGCCATGGCGCTTGTCTGGACGGTGGCAGCGCTCGTCACGCTCGGTTACGGGCTGGAGGAACTGACGGACCACGCGGGCCGCTTCCCCGAATTCATTACGTTTCTTGCCGCTTTCCTGTATACGCCGCTCCTCCTGCTCGGGGCAGGCGCGTGCGAGCTCTTCAGAGCGCGGAGTCCTGCGTGGGCGGGAACATTTTACCGGAGCGGGATGGTGCTGCTGATAGCGGGCGCGTCGCTTGCCTCGCTGGGCTGGTACGACGATCTCAGCGGGGACATGGTCCGCTGGGTCGGCGAAGAGAATTACTGGCGCTCGTGGTCGATCACGGCTTCCATCTGTCTGTCCGCCCCGGCGGCGGTTCTGGCTTACGACCGGCTGCGCCGCGCACGTGGTTTCGATCCGGACCACACCGGCCTGTGGTTCGGAATCGGCAGTCTTGCTTTTGTCATTGCGCCGGTCCTCGTATCTTCGCCAGGCTACGGCCTCCTTTCCGTCGTCCATTTCACCGCGTACTGGGTTTTCATAGCCTGGGTCGCCGCGCGCATCCGTTCGGACGCGCTGATGAGCTGGGCGGTATGGCTGATCACGCTGCGGCTGATCATCTATTATTTCGAAATATTCGGCGGATTGCTGATGAACGGAATCGGCTTTATCGTCACCGGACTCTTGTTGCTTCTCGTCCTGCGGGCAAGCGCGAAAATCCGGGCCCGTCTGTCGATGAACGCACAGGAGAGCGCATCATGAGCAGGTTTTTCCAACGCCGCCCCGTCCTAATTCTTGTGCTTGCCTTCCCGTTGCTCGTGCTGGCCGGGATGGTCGCCTTTCATGCGCTCGAGATGAACCGGGGAAAAAATATCTGGCGTATCGATATCACAGGCTACGACCCCCGCGATCCGCTTTACGGGCATTACCTCGTTTTTCGTTACGACTGGAATATGAGCGAAGCCCGCGCCGTTCCGACGAACACGCCGGGGCCGCACTGCCTGTGCCTGACGCCCTCCGGCGAGACGAACGCAAACCCGGCCGCTCTGCCGATGGAATGCGGCGCCGCGCCGCTCGCCGAATGCGCCTCCGTTGTCAAGGCCTGGCCGCATCACGGGGACTATTCCCTCA
The DNA here is from genome assembly GCA_009929775.1 of Alphaproteobacteria bacterium. GTDB lineage: Bacteria > Pseudomonadota > Alphaproteobacteria > Micavibrionales > Micavibrionaceae > RZZS01. The sequence goes on along the minus strand of RZZS01000037.1, from coordinate 10,175 downwards.
ACAGAAATTCGATTCAGGAACGCTATCTCATCCCCGAGCAGTATGCCCCGAAGCTGGAGCGGATGCTGCGCGAGGGCAAGCATGGATTTGCCGTGGATCTCATCACCCGTGATGACGGCAGCGCCCGCGTGCGCGGCCTTTTCATCGACGACGTTCCGCTTGACGACTATGTTCGGGGGCTTCCGGAATGAGGGATTGTGCCTCCGCATTGCTGACCCTTCTTCTTCTCCTCCTGCCCGCGCAGGCCATGGCTTCCGACACCGTCGTTCTGCTCCACGGCGTCGCGAAATCCTCACGCGACATGGCCCCGGTCGAGAATGCGCTGCGGGAAGCCGGTTACGAAACCGTCAATATCGACTATCCGTCGCAGGACGAAAATCTTGACGGCATCGCAAGATGGCTGCGCGAAAACGCGCTTACCGAAACATTCTGGGCGAACGCGGAAACCGTGCATTTCGTTACCCATTCGATGGGCGGGCTGGTGGCGCGGCGGTATTTGCATGTTTACCGGACCGAGATCCCGGAAGGAAAGCTCTGGCGCGTCGTGATGCTCGCTCCGCCGAACAGGGGCAGCGAGGTCGCCGACCTGCTGGAGCACCTGCCGCCCTACAAATGGTATTACGGCCCTGCCGGAGCGGAATTGACAACTAAAACGCAAGACGGTATCGACGAACAACCCTGGTACGAACTCGGCGTCATCGCAGGAACGCGTGAATGGACTTACCCGGTCGCGGCATTCGTCGTTCCGGGGAAAAGCGACGGGCGCGTGTCCGTCGAACGCACGAAGATCGAGGGCATGGCGGACCATACGACGTTACCCGCCACGCACACCTTTATCATGAACAAGAAGGAAGTTCATGATCTGGTTTTTGAATTCTTGAAGAACGGACATTTCGGAGAAACAGAATGACCCAAACGCAATTTTCACTCCTCAGGGACCGCCGCTTTGGACCGCTGTTCTTTACGCAGTTTCTCGGAGCGTTTCATGACAATCTTTTCAAGAACGCGCTCGTCGTGCTGCTGGTCTTCACAGGGGCGATGAATTCCGATGCGGACCCGAAGATACTGGCAACGCTTGCCGCCGGTCTGTTTATTTTGCCGTTCGTTCTGTTCTCCGCGCTGGGCGGCCAGCTGGCCGACAAATATCCGAAAGACCGGATCATTCGCTTCATCAAACTCGCCGAGATCGGCATTGCCCTGCTGGGCGCGGTGGCCATCATCAGCGGGTCCGTGTTTCTTTCGTTCTGCACGCTGTTCGCGCTCGGCGCGCAGTCGGCGTTTTTCGGACCCAGCAAATATTCGATTCTGCCGCAGCACCTGACGAAAGACGAGTTGATCGGCGGCAACGCGCTGCTCAATGTCGGGACATATCTCGCCATTCTCGCGGGGACGATTTTGGGCGCGGCGGCCAATGTGCTGCCCGAAATCCTGATCGCTGCGTTTCTGGTCGTTATTGCCGTTACAGGCTACGTCGCGAGCCGCTTCATTCCGAGCGCCAAAGCGCCCGCGCCTGAACTAAAAATCAATTACAACATTTTTGCCGAAACGCTGCGAATTCTCGAGTTCTCGCTTTCGCAAAAACGGGGCGTTTATCTCGCCATTCTCGGCGTTGCGTGGTTCTACTTCCTTGGCGGCATGTTCATGGCCCAGATCCCGAACTTCACGGCAGAAACGCTCGGCGCAGGCCCTTCCGTTCTCGTGCTGTTGCTCGTGCTGTTCTCGGTCGGGGTCGGAATCGGCGGGCTTCTGAACAACCGCTTGCTGCATGGGCGGATCGAGGCGCTCTATGTACCGCTTGCCGCGATTTTCATCTCGCTGTTCAGCGTCGACCTCTTTTTCGCGAGCGGCGATGTCGTCAAGGGCGAGGAGCTTACAGGCCTCATCGGTTTCCTCGCCCATCCGGCGCACTGGAGAATTCTCGTCGACCTGTTTGTCGTTGCGCTTGCTGGCGGACTTTACGTTGTGCCCCTCAATGCGATTATCCAGCATTTTACAAACGAGGAGAGCCGCGCACGAGTGATCGCAGGCAGCGCCATCCTGAATGCTGGTTTCATTACAGCTTCCGCGATCCTCTCCGCAATCCTGATCGGTCTCGGATGGGCCATCGAGGAGTTGTTCCTGTTCTTTGCGGTTGCCAACGGGCTCGTGGCCGTCTATATCGCGCGCCTTCTGCCCGATTATCTTTTCAAGTCCGTTCTCAAGGGCCTTCTAAAGCTCGTCTACAAGGTCGAGGTACGCGGGATCGAGAACTTTGAAAAGGCAGGCGAGCGCGTCGTTATCGTCAGCAACCACGTTTCGCTTCTGGATCCGCCGCTGCTCGCCGCCTTTTTGCCCGGACGCCCGATGTTCGCCGTCAATACGCATGTGGCGAACTGGTGGTGGGTAAAGCCTTTCCTGCGTCTCGTCGACGCGTTCCCGGTCGATCCGACCAATCCGTTCTCGACGAAGTCGCTCATCCGCGAAGTCGAAAAAGGCAAGCAATGCGTTATCTTTCCCGAAGGCCGCCTGTCGGAAACCGGCGCGCTGATGAAAGTCTACGAAGGACCCGGCATGATCGCCGACAAGGCCGGGGCGACGATTTTGCCCGTTCGCCTCGACGGAGTCCAGCATACCCCCTTTGCCCGACTCAAGGGAAAAGTGCCACTCCACAACTTCCCCAGAATCACCATCACCATTCTGCCACCGCGGGAATTCAGGCTTAATTCGGACGTCAAAGGCCGCAAGCGCCGGGCGCTGGCCGGGCGCCAGCTTTACGACCTGATGGAAGACATGATGTATCTCACGGGCGACCGCGAGCAAACGCTCTTTCAGGCGCTTTTGAAGGCGCAGCACGTCAACGGTGCGAAGGCGATCATCGTCGAGGACATCGAGCGCAAGCCGATGCCGTTCAAGAAGCTTTTGCAAGGCGCGCTCGTGCTCGACCGACATTTCCGCACGTTCACGGAGCGAGGCGAAAACGTTGGCGTTCTGCTCCCCAATTCCGCTGGCGCGGTCGTCACCTTCTTCGCGCTTCAGGCAGGCGGGCGCGTGCCGGCAATGCTGAATTTCTCGGCTGGACCAAAGACGGTTTGCTCGGCCTGTCAGACGGCCGTCGTAAAACAGGTCATTACATCCAGACGCTTCATTTCGATGGCGCGGCTTGAGCCGCTGATCGAGGAAATCGAAAAGGTCGCGAACATCGTTTACCTTGAAGACGTGAAAAAGAAAATCGGCGTAAGCGGCAAGATTTACGGCCTGCTTGCCCCGGCCTTTGCGCGCTCCATTCACAAAGAGTCCGGCGTCAACCCGGATGCCCCGGCCGCAGTCCTCTTCACGTCCGGATCCGAAGGCGCACCAAAGGGCGTGGTTCTGAGCCACCGGAACTTCATGACGAATATCGTCCAGCTCAGCTCGCGGGTCGATTTCAACCGGCAGGACATCGTGTTCAACTGCCTGCCCATGTTCCACTCGTTTGGCCTTACGGGCGGCACGCTCTTGCCGGTTCTCTCGGGCGTCAAGACCTTCCTTTACCCGAACCCGCTACACTACCGCATCGTGCCGGAGCTCGTGTATTCGTCGAACGCCACGATCATGTTTGGCACCGATACCTTCCTGCGCGGCTATGCGCGCATGTCGGACCCGTACGATTTCTACCGCATGCGCTATATCTTCGCGGGCGCGGAGAAGGTCAAGGACGAGACACGAGAACTGTACGCGACCCGTTTCGGCGTGCGTATTCTGGAAGGCTACGGCGCAACCGAAACCGCGCCGGTCATCGCGGTCAACTCCCCGCAGCACACTAAAGGCGGCACGGTCGGGCGCTTCCTGCCGGGGCTGGAGACTCGCCTTGAATCCGTACCCGGCGTCGACGGAGGCGGACGGCTTTATGTGCGTGGCGACAACGTCATGCTTGGCTATTACCTCGCGGACGAGCCCGGCAAACTCCAGCCGCCGGCGGAAGGCTGGCACGACACCGGCGACATCGTCTCCCTCGACGAGGAAGGGTTCGTCGCCATCAGGGGCCGCGCCAAACGCTTTGCCAAAATCGCGGGCGAGATGGTTTCGCTCGTCACCGTAGAGAGTATGGCCGATAAAGTCTGGCCGGACGCTTCGCATGCGGTCGTCGCCATACCCGACGAGAAGAAAGGCGAACAACTCGCCCTCGTCACTACCCGGAAAGGCGCGAAACGCGAGGAATTGTCCGCTTACGCTTCGGCAAACGGCATCACCGAACTCGCCGTGCCGAAAACGATCATGGAAGTGAACGAAATTCCCGTTCTCGGGACGGGCAAGGCGGACTATCCGGCGGTGCTAAGGATGGTGGAGAAACGGTAGTTCTTTGATATTCAGCGAAACAATTCGCCGATATTCCGATTGCTCAGTCCGAACTCGCGAGCGAGATCGGGTTCGATGCGAACCCTGAGAGCCGGAACACCGACGATGCCCACGGCCTGGCCGCTCGCTTTCTCGGGGCCGGGGACCTCCCCCCCGCTACCATTGTTCCTGCTTTCACCGGCCTCTCCCGGTCTCACAAATTGCGATCGGACGGGAGAGAGGAGGGACGAAACCAGCGCGAACGTCTGTGCCACGAAACCGAGCCCGTCATTCGCATAAGCCACGTGCTCCCATGTCGAGGGTAGTTGCGTACCGACAGACGGAGGGGCGGGACGAGCCTTTACGGTGAGATAGCCAACCGGATCCGGCCAGTTCAAGTCGTAATTATTGTCTTCCCCGCCCGCAACGGAAATGGAATAGCGCCCGGGCGAACTCGGCATGCCCGCCAGTGTCGAGGCCGTGGGCAAACTATCCAGAACGCTCGCATTGTCGGCAAGCCTAAAACCCGTATAGACCAGCACCAAAGCCGGGTTGGCGTCTCCTTCCATCCGTTCGGGCGCGCTCTCCTGCAGAGCAACCGCCAGAGGCGCCTTCGTTACTGACAGTGTACCGGGATAGAAAACGAACCGGTAACCGAGTTCGCTGGCGAGCGTTCCAGGTGTCACGTCGATCAAGTAACTACCGGCATCGCTGGACTGCCCGGCCGTAGACGTCAGAACCGGAACCCCGGTGATCCCGGCGTCCGCTAACGCGTCTCCATCGATCAAGCCGCCATCTTCGACCTGGTAACCGAACAACGGATTTGGTTCGCCATATTCGCGCGTGGCATCTTGCGCCTTCACGCTCAGTTGCGGCGCAATCGAATACAGCAGCCCATTGCCGGTCTCGATCACGGATCCCGGCTCGTACCCGGCAAACGTTTTGTTGTAGCGCTTGAAATCCGCACCGAGTCCGTTGAGCATATTGGCTGCGGGATCGCTGGAGTATACTAACCAGCGCCCGTTTGCATCGCTTGCATCAAGAGCCCCGGCTCCAGCAGTGTTCACGAAGTTCCGACCAGCGGCAAGGATGATGGCATTCCCACTATCCGTTGCGGTAAGCGAACCGTTCAAAGTTACATCGCGCCCGGCGTTCAAAACCGTTGAACCGGAATTCCACCTTGGAGAATAGGTAAAAAGCCTTGCTATGTTATCAGACGACAGAGCGGCACCGTAAATGCGCACCTCGTCCATAAAACCGTTGAGGTCGTTTTGCGAGTTCAGAGGTTCGCCGAAGGTCGTTGCATTCGCGGTGTTTCGTATCCCGTTGCTGTTCATCAAGTATCCGTTTCCAAACGGAGATACGCCATTAAGGAACATGTTCATCACATTGTTGTCCGGATCAAGCGTGACAGCGATGAAGTTCCAGCCTGTATCGTTAAGGGAATTCGACGGGGCGGAAATCCAGTCCTGGGTTACACCATCGTATACCAGCAGAGACAACGTGTCGGTGTTCCCTGCCTGCGCTCCAGAACCGACGACGTCATCTTTCCAGATCAAGATCGGCTGACCAGTTGTGTGAGTTCCCTTATAGAAAAAACCGTAATCCTGATTGAGGTTGTTCGTTTTTGCCCAGAAAGAGACCGTCACCGGTCCGAGCTCAATATCGGAGATATCCCCTGCATTAACGCTGTCTCCATTGCCGTCGAAGGATAGCGAGAACCCCGTGCCAAACGGTGTATCTGTGGACCACGCGGTGTTCCCGAGAAGGGTTCCATCGTGTCCATTACCTCCGGAGTCCCCGGCACTGCCACCAATCCCTTCGTCGAAGCTCCATCGGGCAACCAACTCCCCTGTCAGATCCGCGGACGAAAGAAAAACATCTCGCCCGGCGGTTACGGAGACCGCTCCGGCCCCGGCATTCAAGGCGGTATTCAAAAAGACATCGTTACCACCGCCAAGCGTTATGGGTCCGCCACTGGACCGCAGACCTGCCGCACCGAAATCCAGATCCCGCCCGGACGTTACGTCGATTGTCCCGCCCTCCGTAACAATACCGCCTGTACCGACAATATCATTTCCCGGTCCGCTCACCGAAATTGACACATTTCCGTCGCTGCGGACCAGGCCCATATTGAGGGCGCTCGTCTGCGAAAGGTTAACGTCTCCGCCTGCACTAAGGTTAACCACTCCCCCGTTTATAGATTCGAGGTTCGTGGTATCAAGGTGGATGCGCCCCCCACCGCCTGCAGCAAGATTGATGTTTCCGCCTGTATTTGTCCGGCTGGTGCGAATGGTTCCGGCGGACACATCGGTGATGTCGCCATTCGTCGTCGTCAGGCTGATGTTGCGGTCAGTATCAAGCGCCAGCGTATCACCCTGCAGGTCCAGCGTGACAGAATTCGTCGCCGCCAGGACGATATCGGCGCTTTCTGAAAGACGCTCCAGATAGCGCGTCGTGAATACGCCGTACCCGTCCGACGCCATCGCCTTCGCCGCTTCGTTCGCACCCGTGCCGGGCGAGGTCAGGGCTATGCCCCATTTCGCGGACTGGTATTGGTGTATGATATTCGTTTCTTCATGCGATACTGGACCCTTAAAGTAGATGATATCCATCATCGTGGCCTGCGTGTTCCCCCCACCGCCGAAATGGGCGCCAATCCGCAACGCATTTGGAACAAGAGAAGTATTCACGTCTGCTGCGGAGTTCTCTTCAACGCCATTGATATGAATGGACATTGCCGATCCGACATCCCTGAAAATGCTGACGAGGGTGGGGCTGCTCGAAACGGTCGTCGTGCTGCCAATTCCCGTTAAGCCGGATCCATTGTCGTACCGTCTCTGAATCGCATATCGGTCGTTGACGATTTTAATATCGAAAAGAGGACTCCCGGCAGGACTACGATCCCAGATGTAACTTCCGCTACCATCAGTGCCTCCCCCATTCGTATAAGACGAGACAGAGACGCCTGCGAACGCGGCAATGTCCTCGAATCCCCCGATCCCCGGTGAGCCAGTCGTGAGATAATCGCTGTTGAAACTGATTACGTCGAGACCGTTTAGTCCGCCAGTCGTAAATGTCGGCCTTCTGTCTGCGGTTCCCTGCGTAGCATCGCGGCTGTTCCCGGATTTATCTGCCCAGACACTAACGCACGTTAGGTCCGCCCCGCAATTTACCGCGCCGCTGACAAGACCGGACTCGCCTGTACCTTCGGAGACGCCATCACCGTCGATATCGCTGGCATCAAGCCAAAGCCGGAGGTTTGCATCGAGGTTGATGGAGGCGTCCGTGCTCACAAACGTTGGATCGACGTTGCCATAGATGGTGATGCTGGCAGGATCAAGGAGGTAGGTTCCTTTGCTGTAGGGATTCATGCTCTCCTCACCCTGATCCTCTCCCCACGTGGGGGACGGAACGTATCGAGCGGATAAATCAGCGAAGCCTGTCGCCAGCAGATTTTCTTTCCCCGAGGTTTCGAGGAATCCGCCATTGCCGCCATCCAGGCCACCGCGGGCCAGCACAAGACCGTTAAATTCGGTTGTGTCGTCGGACCAGAATATCGTCCGGCCCGCATCGCCGGACTGGACCGCATCGTTCATGGCCAGAACGAAATCCCCGACATAGAGCGTTTTGGCGGTCTGCGTATCGCCCTTGCCGAGGTAGTCTCCGCCGATCTTTATGGAGCCGCCTGCACGGTTCTCGTGGGCAAGAAACTCTTCCTCGCTGCGGATCTGCCTGTCGGCGGTCATCGTGGCGGTACCGCCATCAGATTTCTGCTGCGGGACGGGTGCGCTGTGCCCGGAGGCGTCCAGCACGGTCCCGTCGAGCAGGGCGATATGGTCGCCCAGGACCTCGATGGAGCCGCCCTGTTCGCCTTCGTCCCGGCCAGAAGCGTCGAGAGAGGCCCGGACGATCACGGAGCTTGCTCCAGCCTTGCCGGTTTTGTTCGAACCGGCAGCGCCGATAGTGATCTTTCCGCCGCGCCTTTCAACCGCCGGTGCCTTCAGCTCGCCTTCCACTACGATCAGGCTGTCGATCACCTCCCGCGCCGCAGCCGCGCTCATCGCCACTGTCCCGCCTTCCGCTTCCAGTTTTCCGGTATTACCCACAAACTGCTTTCGGACCTTCTCGTCCGTTACCTCCACCTTCAACAGGCCGTCCCCGTAAAAATCCGCAACCACCGTATCGCCCGAGGACAGTTGCACCCGCCCCAGCTTCGCGGCAATCACGCCGCGGTTCTCCACGCCCGGCGCCACAAGACCCACAAGTCCCGCATCTCTCGCCGTGATCGTCCCCTCGTTGATAATCTCCGCATCCGGCTCGCCGGGAATATCAAAGTGATCGCTTCCCGCCATGAACGCTTCCGTGCCAATGTCCGCGCTCGTCGCTACCAGACCGCTTACGTCCACCACCGCGTCCTTCCCGAAAAACACCCCGCTCGGATTCACCAGAACCACGTTCCCGTTCGCAGTAAGCCTGCCCAGTATCCGCGACGGGTCCGCGCTATTGACCCGATTAAGCGTCGTCGCCCCGCTCGAAGGCTGGTGAAACTCCGTGTGCTCGTCCACCTCAATGTCAAAACTCCGCCAGTCGATCACCGCACGGTCCGTGTGCTGATAAACGTCCAGCTTCTTGCCAGTCCCGGTGATCAATACCGAGCCACCCGACACCACGCCCCCCTCCGGATTGGCAAGCGCACCAGGAATCAGGACACTCGTTGACAGGAGTGCAGCCGTGAAGATGGCCAGAGGCCCAACAATCCTCGCCGCGGGTGCGTTTCTGCTAAATTTCATCTTCTGGCATGCATGCATTCGTATTCCGGTAATTGTATTACAAACTCCGGCCTGTTAACAGCCCGTCAGGGCACAAACTAACAATATGAAATAATTAGCATTAATGCATTGGGACAGAGCTGCTCCGTTGTCGTCCTTTCGCCGCCGGGTCTGTGCCCTTGCGTTTCGGCAGATATCCCTCACAGGAGACGCAGTCACATGTGGCTCGAAGAAGTTGCTTGCCAACTCAGGAGAACTGTGAACGACACTGCAAAAAAATACACAGTGCCCGATACGGCGGGACAAGGCGAGGAGGATGATTTAGAATTCAGGATTTCCGGTCTTGGAGTCTGAAAGCGTGCGAGAGTCTTGCGCAAGCCATATCTCATCTCACTGTGCCCTGCACAGTGGCCGCGGGTACCTACAATACTTTCAGTTCGGCCATTGGGCCTGCCCCCTGATTTCGTGTCGTTTTTCGTATTTCCACATCGGACGGACTCCCGTAGAATTTCTTTCAGCGTATGTTTCGGCGTCTACGAGCCCATCCGTAAACTGCTTGTCCATAGAAACTAATGTCGACCCCCGGACGGCTTTCGGGACTTTCCAATCGAGAGGGAACTGACGAATTGACTGTGCGGACGAGATATACGTGGCTGGCGCACTTCTTCGGTGTTTTTGTTCTTTGCGTTGCCCTTCACACCACAACCTTTGCACAGACGATCCCCGGTCCTGCCGATGCTGGCAGAATTGATATCCGACCGGAGACCCTGCTGCCGCCCAGAGAAACACCCGGGATTGTTGTTCCTCCCACTTCGGATCCCGAAGCTGCGGCGCCGGAAGAAGCCTCCTCGCTCTCATTCACACTGCAAGACGTCGTTATCGAGGGAATGACGGCGTTCTCCCACGCGGACATGGAAGACATTTACCGTTCCTTCGTTGGAAAAGATATTCCCCTTTCGCGCCTGTGGGAGTTCGCCGGACAGATAACCGGTCGATACCGGAGCAAAAACTTTTCGGGGCTATGCAGTTAAACGCCTACCCACAAGATGTAGTATTCAACGTATCCGCTGGAACCGGGCCGATTTGTAAAGCCTGTTCGATCAGTCGATA